>JBBSHK010000088.1:0-8754 GCA_038253185.1 Anaerolineae bacterium
CCTCGCGCAATTGCTCCAACTGCGCGGGTTCGCTGATGTTCGTGTCAAAGCGAAGGTCGATTCCGAGTTCCTGCGCGCGTCGGTGGAGGATTTGCAAAAAGTTCAGACGCGCGATGCCGTACATCTTGTTGCCGCGCACCTGAAAATATTTGTCGCGATAATGCACCCCCACAAAGTCCCACGTCATTGCGACGCGCTCGATCTCCGCAAAGGTTGCGGGATCGGTGGACTGCATCAATCGTCCTGCGTTCTCCGAAAAAACGATACCCCAACCATAGGTGTCATTCGGACCATCCCGCTCATAAATGCTAATGTCGTGCGCACGGTCGAGCTTTTTCAGCTCGATCGCAAAATAGAGCGCGGCTGGTCCGCCACCCACAATGTTTATTTTCATAAGCTCGTTAGTGATTTACACGCCCAAGTAACGATGCATCACTTCAGGCTGATCGCGCAGATCAGACGGCGCGCCCTCGAAGCCAATCCGTCCCTTGCTCATCACATACACGCGATCCGCGACGCCTAACGCCAGCGCAAGATTTTGCTCCACCAGCAGAACGCTCAAACCCTCACCGCGCAGCTCGCTCAAGACGCGCCCGATTTCCGCGACCATCAGGGGCGCGAGACCCTCCGACGGTTCATCCATCAAGAGCAGCGTCGGATTCGTCATCAACGCCCGCGCGATGGCGAGCATCTGTTGTTCGCCGCCGCTCAACTTGGCGCCGGGATGAGCGAGCCGCGCCGCCAGCGCGGGAAATTTTTTCAGAACGCGTTCCAGCGTCCATCCCCCGCGTTGCGCGTTGCGCGCAGCCAGCGTAATATTTTCGCGCACGGTCAGCGTCGGAAAAATGCCGCGCCCTTGCGGCACCAAGCCGATGCCCATTTGCGCGCGGCGATGCGGACTCACGCGCGTGAGGTCACGCTCGCGAAATTCGATTCGTCCCTCGCGGGGTAGGTTGAATCCGATGACCGACTTGATCGTGGTCGATTTGCCCGCGCCGTTTCGTCCAAGCAGCACTACCACTTCGCCGACGCCGACGTGAAGCGAAATGCCCTGCAGCACGTGGCTGTCGCCGTAATAGCTGTGGAGGTTGTCGATGTTCAGCATCGCCCAGACCGGTCAGGTTTGTACGCCTAAATAAATTTCCTGCACCAATGGATTCGCGCGCACTGCGTTGGGTTTGCCGTCCGCGATGATTTGACCATAGTGCAAGACGGTGATCCGGTCCGCCAGACTAAAGACTACATCCATATCGTGTTCCACAACTAGCAGCGTCAACGCGCGCGGCAGCGATTCGATCAAGCGCACCATCTGCGTCGTTTCCGCCGGTGACATTCCGGCAGTTGGCTCGTCGAGCAGCAGCATCTGTGGCTCGGTCGCGAGCGCCAGCGCGATCTCGAGCGCGCGCTGTTCGCCATACGCGAGGGTGCGCACGATTTGATCCGCCCGCTCGCCCAGTCCCACGCGTTGCAGCAGACCGTGGCTCTCGCGCGTGAGCAGATCATTTTTATCCGCCGCTCTGAATAATTCTCGATTCAGCCGTCGTCGATGCTGCACCGCGAGCCGCACGTTTTCAAATGCGCTCAGACCAAAGAATAAATTATTGCGCTGAAAAGTACGCCCTAATCCAAAATTCGCGCGGGTGTGCACCGGCAGCGCGGTCACATCGCGACCTTGAAGGTACACCTGCCCTTTCGTTGGAACCAGTTCACCCGCAATGAGATTGAACAGGGTGCTCTTGCCCGCGCCATTCGGACCGATGATCGCCTGCCGCGCGCCGCGCTCGACTTGTACGCTTACGTCGTTCAGCGCGGCAAGTCCACCAAAATGTTTGCTGAGATGCTCGACCTGTAAAATGGCTGTCGAACTCATTGGACCGCTTTATCCGCGTGATACCACAGCATCGTTCTAAATTATTTCCTGTGCTCTCGATGTCTCTGCGGTGGTTCTCGGACGCAATAGGCTGATCAGTCCGCCGCGCAAAAAGAGCACGAACGCGATGAACACCAGCCCCATCAAAGTTTCCCAACGCTCGGTGCGCGTGCTGGCGAAATTTTGGAGCAATCGCACCGTCGCCGCGCCGAGCAGCGGTCCTGTCAGCGTTCCCGCGCCGCCGACGAGCAGCATAATCATTACCTGACCGGAGGTCGTCCAGTATAAGTTCTCCGGCGAGGCAATCGAGGCGGAATGCGCCTGCAAGAGACCGGCGAGTCCCGCGAACGCGCCGCCGACGACGAACGCCGCGAGCTTGAAGCGAAACGTATTTACGCCGAGGGCGCGCAGCCGCGCATCATTCTCGCGAATCCCGCGCAGCGTCCAGCCGAATGGGCTGTTCACGATGCGGCGCAGCAGCCAGAACGAAATCAGAAATATCGCGAGTGTGAAAAAATAAAAATTCTCGCGCGTGTCGATGGCGAGATTCAGCGGACCCAAGCCGAGCGACGGATTCGGCACGCCGGTCAAGCCATCCGATCCACCCGTCACCGACGACCAACTGATCGCGATGCTAAAGAGCATTTGCCCGAACGCCAGCGTCACCATTAAAAAATAAATGCCGCGCGTGCGCACCGCGAAGAATCCGATCACCAGCGCGGCGAGCGCGGTGCCGAGCAGCACGAGCGGCACGGTGAGCAGCAGATTGCTGGTCAAGCGCGTCGAGAGATACGCGAGAATGTACGCGCCCAGCCCAAAGAACGCGGCGTGACCGAACGAGATCAGTCCGGTATAGCCGAGCAGCAGGTCGAGACTCATCGCAAAGATCGCGTAGATCAGAACGTCAATTGCGAGACTCAAGCTGTAGGCATTCAAGATTCTAAAGCGAACGAGCAAAGGAAAAATGAGCGCGAGCAGCAAAAGCGCGACGACCGTCCACTTCCGATTTCGCAGCAACCAGAGCTGGGCGTTATTCAGTTGCGCCGTGATCGTCGCCATGGTACGTAGAGAGAGGCACAATCAGCCTTCGCTCAATCCGAACAACCCCGCGGGACGAACCAATAAGATCGCCGCCATCACAGCGAAAATGAGAAAGCGCGAAAATTCGGGGATCAGCGCTTTGCCAAAGGTGTCCGCCAGTCCGATCAGCAAGCTGCCGAGAAACGCGCCTTTGAGTGTGCCCAGTCCGCCGATCACGACGACCACCAGCGCGAGAATAAGAATTTCGGAATCGAGTCCGGGATAAAGGTGAAATACCGGCGCGCCGATCACACCCGCCAGTCCTGCCAGCGCCGTGCCGAGCGCGAACACGAACGCGAACACTTGTTGAATGTTGATGCCGAGACCGCTGACCATCTGCGCGTCGGACACACCCGCGCGGATAATGGCTCCGAGGCGCGTGCGCTCGATGAATAACCACAGCACCAGCGCGAGCGCGAGACCGGAGAAAATGATCGCGAGCCGATAAATCGGAAACTGAATAAACAGTAGTTGCACTTGTCCGCTCAATTCAACCGGCTCAGGCACCGACTCGACGAACGCGCCCCAGTACCACCGCGTCAGGTCAATTACGATCAGGGCAAACCCGAAAGTGAATAGCACCTGCTCCAGATGTCGCCCGCGTCCGTACAGTCGGCGCAGAAAAAAATATTCGATCACAAGTCCGAGTGCGCCGACGACGAGCGGCGCGACGAGCAGCGCCAGCCAAAAATTGCCGAGCGCGCGCACGAGCGTCAGCCCGATATAGCCGCCGAGCAGATAGAACGCGCCGTGCGTGAGATTGATCACATCCATCAATCCAAAGATCAAGGCAAGTCCCACCGCCATCACGAACAGCAGCATACTTGTGACGAGTCCATTGAGGAGTTGAATCGTAAAGGTGTCGAGAGACATCTCGCTTTAGCTCAATTAATGGATGCTGGCAACGTCCGCTTAGTTCAAAATCTTTTCATCTCATCTTCAGCCACACTTTGAAACCGGGCAACGTAGCGGAAGGATTTGCCGCGAAGCGTAAGCACACGATTCGCCGAGACGATCGTTTCTATTCGATATGTTTGCATTTCTTTTCCCTTCTTAAAGCATCTGATAAAACGCAAGCGCCGCAAATTTCATTTTTGGCTTCCCACGCAACGCGCAGAACAAATAATCTACAGACCCAAAGGCGAACCAATCCAATTTTCCGCGTAGGGGCGTTGCATGCAACGCCCCTACATCCTTTCGTGCTCTGGGTGAACACCTATCCCTTTGAGTTATCGCCCGGATCGACGACTTCGCCTAAATCTTGCAGCACCGCGTTGTGCGGCGCGCCGTCGACATTCTTGACCTCGCGCAAATAGATGTGCTGTTTCGGCGCTTGCGTTTTCGCATCCAGCGCAAAGGGTCCGCGCGGTCCGGTGAACGTGATTCCGCCCAACGCTTGCACCAGCTTGTCGACGTTGCTGGTGTCGCCATTCACCGCTTTCAGCATTTCGACGATCGCGCGCCCGGTGTCGTACCCCTGCACCGCGAACACATTCGCGTCCTTGCCGGTTTTCTGTTTGTACGCCGCCGTAAACTTTTTGTTCTCGGCATTGTCCAAGCCCAGCGCCCAATGCAAGCCGCTGCGGACGCCCAGCGCATTGTTGCCCAGCGAAGGCAGCACGTCCTCCTCCACCATAAAGCCGGAGCACAACAGCGGCAGCTTCCCCGCAAGTCCGAAATCGCCATAAGCTTTCAGGAACGTCACCGCCGCGCCGCCGCTGTAGAAGCAGTACAGGAAATCGGCTTTGGCATTCTGAATCTCGGTGATGAACGGCGCGGGGTCGCCCATATTCGGAAAGGGCGTTTTCTGCACGCCGAGAATTTTTCCGCCCGCCGCCGTAAAGCTGTTCGAGAATGACGCGACCGTGTCCGCGCCCGCGCCATAATCGGGCACACTGATGAACGCGTTCTTGCCGACATTCTGCGCCGCCCACGTACCGACGGGCCAGTTCGGCTGCCAATTGGTGAACGAAGTGCGCCAGATGTACGGCGACTTGCCCGCGCGGCTCAAGGCATTCGCTCCCGCGTTCGAGCAGATCAAAAGCTTTTTGTTATTGTGGAAATAATCGCGCAGCGCGGCGAGCACGCCCGAGCTGACGATACCGGTGACGAACGCGACTTCATCCTGCTCGACCAGCTTCTTTGCCTTTTGCAGCGCGAGGTCGGTCTTGGTACCTTCGTCTTCGGCGATCAACTGAATCTGTCTGCCGCCCGCCTGATTATTCACTTCGTCCAGGTACATCTTCATACCGTTGGTGATACTCTCGCCGAGCGCGGCATAAATATCGGTGCTCGGCAAGAGCACGCCAATTTTGAGCGGTGTGGTTGAGCCGGGCAAAATTCCCGCGCCGCCGCACGCCTGCAACAATGGCGCCGCGAGCGATGCGCCTGCCGCAACGCCGGCGATTTTCAAAAATTGGCGTCGCGTAATCTTGGGATCGGTTGGGGTAGTCATATCCTCCTCCTTTGAATGGAAATAGCGTCCGCGTCAAATTGGGTGCCAAGCCCAGTATTCTTGACGGCAATGTCTCCTCGCCTCAAATCTGGTAATGCCATTCTGCCTGCTCACTCACCCGCTAACAATTCCTTTGCCGTCGTCGCAATCATTCGCGCCAGCGCCTCGAAAATTCTCTGTCCTTCTCGCACCGAGGCTTGCGCCGGATCGCCAAAGTACGCCCACTCACTGCCGGCTTCTTCAAAAGTCCGCGCGCCCGCGCGAATCTGCGCGGGCAAATCGATCCACACCGGCGCAAGTTCGACGCGTTTTTCCTCGCGCACGAGGTCAGGACGTTCCACCATAACCAACGAAGTTTCGTACGCGCCCGCGTGGCGCGAACCCGCGCGGAATTCTTCGGTCAAGGTGGCTGCCCAACGCGCCTCGCGCACATCGGGCACCGCGACACGCGCCAGCCCTGACTCCATCACCTGTTGCGCGCCGTGTTGGATCGCGGCAAAGTGCGCGGGTTCGAGATGGTGATTCGAAAAAACGATGCGGTTGAAGCCGTGCGCCGCGAGCGAGGTGCAAACACCGACGACGATTTCCCTCACGGTCTCCGCCGGAAGCGTGATCGTACCGGCAAAGGGCATTCCAAAATTCGTCACTGCATAATTGAGCGGCGGAGCGATCGCGCATTCGATACCCTCCACCCCCAGTAGCTCCGCCGCGCGCCGCGCGGAACCCAGCGCGATCAGAACGTCCGTTTGCAGCGGCAAATGCGGACCGTGCGCTTCGGTCGAGCCGGCAGGCACGAGCGCGACGCGCGTCCGCTCCGCGAGCGCCGCGACTTCGAGCCAGGTCATATCCGCCAAATAATACAGTGCCACGATCGTATTTGAGTATGCGCGGAAAAACAATGCACCAGCGATGTTGTGAAGAACCGACCCAAGAAATATACCGACATTTTGCTCTCGGCGCAAGGGGTGTTGCGCGTGCTTGACAATCTACCTCACGCTCGTTAAGATTTCAAAATCTGTTCTCCCGCGAAATCATTGACGATGGAATATCATTTTGAAAGCCGCAAAATAGAAACTGCCGAACGTGACGCGCTGGAGGCGCACCAACTCGACCGTGTACGCGTAATGCTGCGCCAAGTTCTGGAAGGCAATCCATTTTATATCCGCAAGTTGCGCGCAGCGGGACTCGGCTCGGCAGAGGATATTCGCACATTAGCTGATTTTCGTCAGTTGCCCTTCACCGCCAAACCAGAATTAGTGGACGATCAGATTCTCACGCCGCCGTTTGGGACGAATCTCACCTTCCCACTGAACCAATACATTCGCCTGCACCAAACTTCGGGCACGACCGGCAAGCCGCTGCGTTGGCTCGACACGAAAGAGTCTTGGGCGTGGTGGGCGCGCGCGTGGGCGACGATTTTTCGCGCGGCGAACGTGGGGGCAGGCGACCGCATCTTTTTTCCATTTTCGTTCGGTCCCTTCATCGGCTTTTGGGCGGGCTGGGCAGGGGCGGAGCAAGTCCGCGCGATGGCAATTTCGGGCGGGGGACAGAATTCCGAGCAGCGGCTCAAGACTTTGATTGAGCTGAACGCGGACGTCGTTTGCTGCACGCCGAGTTATGCGCTGCACCTCGCCGAAATCGCCGCGCAACACAATATCGATTTGCGCCGTTCACGCGTGCGCGCGCTGATTGTCGCGGGGGAACCGGGCGGCAGTATTCCCGCCACGCGCGCGAGCATTGAAGACGCGTGGAGCGCGAGAGTGTTCGACCACACGGGCGCGACCGAAGTCGGCGCGCATGGCTTTACATGTATGGCGCAAGCCGGCGTGCATTTGAACGAAGGAGAATTTATTGTCGAGGTACTGGATTCGAATACCGACCAACCCGCCGACACCGGCGAATTGGTGCTTACGAATTTGGGACGCGTGGGCTCGCCCGTGATTCGTTATCGCACCGGCGATGTCGTGCGGCTCAATCGCGCGCCGTGCGAGTGTACGCGCACCTTTGTGAGAATGGACGGCGGCGTGATCGGACGCGCGGACGATATGATCACCGTTCGCGGCGTCAATATTTTCCCGAGCGCGCTCGAAAATATTTTACGGCGACATCGCGAGGTGTTGGAATTTGCGGCAGATGTATTCAGCGTCGATCAACTGGACGAGCTCGAGATTCGCATCGAAGTGCCAAGTGATGACGCCTCGCGCGTGGTAGAAAGCGTCACGCGCGATTTGTACGATTCGCTAGGGCTGCGTTTGCGCGTGACACCGGTTTCCCCGGGCGAACTGCCGCGTTATGAATTAAAGGCGCGCCGCCTGCACGACCGTCGCAAAACGCGCCTCTAAAGATTCTTCGATCTCGCTGGCGAAGTTGATTGAGACGCCGCGACGCGGGTATAATAAATTTATCTATCATGTCACGACGTTTCTCCTCTAACGCCAGCCATCGAGCGCGGTCAAACTGATATGACGAGACCTGCTGTCTGGAGCAACGATCCGGAGTGTGGTCACGATGTCGATCACGCGTACCAGACACACTACTGTAGCTACATCCGCGTTCCGCGGCTCCTCACGCTGCAAGCTCCACAAACGCCCGACGAGTTATTTCTGATTACGGCTGTTCAATGGTTCGAGTTGTGGTTCAAGGTCTTGCGCGTCGACCTTCAGGCGGCTCTCGCTTCGGATGTAAGTACTCTAGAGCCGCTGAAACTGTTGCAGCGCGGCATCGCCATTTTCAAACTTTTCGATCGGCAGCTCGATCTGGTCGAAACCATTGTGGTGCGCGAATTGGAAACCAAGAAACGCGTGCGCGCGTCCGCGGCGCTTTCCGTTTCGGAACAACTCTCGCAATTGATCGAATTAGCGCGCCCGCTGGCGGCGTGGGCAGAGCATCCACAACTGCGCGAATCGATTCGCGAATATCAGGCGCGGCTTGATTCGTTTCGCGCGCGTTACAACCAAGTCCTGCACGCGACGCTGACCCCGGACGAAGGTGCCGCGCCGAGCTTTCGCGAATGGTTGCAGCTTCCGACATTGCTCGATTTGCAGCAGGGCATCAAGTCCGCGTGGATGGATGAAAGCGGCACGCCGGAGGATTTTTGGCAGCCGGAGCACGTGAGCGCGGACGAGAATATGTTTATCGTCGTGCACCAGTGCTCGGAAATTTATTTCAAGGTCATCCTCGATTTGATCGACCGCGCGATTCCCGCACTGCTGCGCGGCGAGATTCAGGCGGCGACGCGTTTAATGCGTCGCGTGGTGCTCATTCAGCAGTTGTTGGTCGAACAGATTCAACTGCCCGCCACGATTCTGCCGCTGGACTTTATGATCTTTCGCCAGCAGCGCCGCGAGCG
>JBBSHK010000089.1:0-8736 GCA_038253185.1 Anaerolineae bacterium
AAAGTTCGGACGAAATTACGCAGGTGCTCGGATTGTCCACCATCGGAGCGATTGCGCGCATCCCCGCGTCGGAAGATCAAAAACTCGTGGCGGCGGTCGCACCGCGTTCCGCCATCGCGGAGGCATATCGCGTGCTCCGCACCAACATTCAATTCAGCAGCGTCGATCGTACCATCAAATCAATCCTGGTCACGAGTCCCAATCCTGGCGAGGGCAAAAGTATCACCGCCGCCAATCTTGCCGTGGTGATGGCGCAAGCGGGACTAGCCACCATTCTGGTCGATGCCGATTTGCGCAAGCCCGCCCAACACAGTATCTTTGGCATCAGCAACAGTACAGGTGTGACGAATGGCTTGTTGAATCCGGCAACGCTGGATGGATTTGTGCGCCCGACGCGCGTTGAAAACTTGCGGCTCATTACTACCGGTGTGCTGCCGCCGAATCCTGCCGAGCTCTTGGCTTCCGCACGAATGCGCGCGCTCATCACGCGACTTGCTGCAGAGTCCGACATTGTCATTTTTGACAGCCCACCCTGCCTGCCGCTCGCCGATTCGATTATTCTCGCGCAGCTGGTGGACGGTGTGGTCATGGTCGTGGACTCTGCCCACACGCGGCGCGCCTCGGCGACGCGCGCGAAGGAACTGCTCGAAAAAGTCAGCGGGCGTCTGCTCGGAGTCGTCCTGAATCGCGTCCCCGCGCGCGCCAATAACTATTACTACTATCAGTACACTGCGGCGGATGGGAAACCTCCACGCGAGACACGCACAACACCTGCGCGTCTCGCCGGTTTTTCACTCACGGATTGGTTGAGCGCGCGCCGGCGCGATTAGAGCGGATTCCAAAACCATTTAGGGCATCGCGCTGTAGGGGCTAAGCTAGTGTTCGCCCGATCAGCGGCACAGCTCAGCTCGTTCTATCAATCTATCAAACAAGGAACCCGGATGACATCGCGTCGCGCGGTATTTCTCGATCGAGACGGCGTCATTGTCGAAAACCGCCGCGAGTACATCAAGTCCTGGGAAGAAGTAGAATTTTTACCGGGAGCGTACGAGGCATTGCGGCGATTGAACCAAACCGATTACGTCATTGTGCTTGTGACGAATCAATCAGTGGTTGGACGCGGTATCATTACGCTGGAACAAGCCATCGCTATTAACGCCCAACTTATCGTGGAGATCCGGGCGAACGGAGGGCGCATCGACGCTGCGTATCTCTGTCCACATCGTCCTGACGAAAATTGTCGCTGCCGCAAACCCGCACCAGAAATGTTTTTGAAAGCGGCTCAAGAACATGATCTGGCTCTCACGGAATCGTACGTCATCGGTGACGCGCTCAGTGACGTGACCGCAGCAGACGCCGTCGGCGCTCAGGGCATTCTGGTGCTGACCGGTCGCGGTGGCGAGCAGAAATTGCTTCAGAGCGAACCCGTTCGTTATTTGCCAGTGGTCGCTGATCTAGGCGCAGCGGTCCTGCATATTGCGAATCTTTCTCCAGCGTCTCATTCAACTTACGTTGTCGCCAATTCGGTCCATTGCGCGGATGGACTTGCGAAATCAGGTAGTGATCTTTCGACGAAAACCTATCCTGAATAGAGACTTCGCCGCTACTTGCCGAACGATTGCTTGATGCCGCTGCCCAAGCGCGCTCGAGGAATAAGATTGATTCGCATGCGAGCGTCAGTAATTGTCCCCGCCTATAACGCCGCTCCGACAATTGAAAATTGTTTGAGAACGCTGACGCGGCAAGACTTGCCCCGCGCCGATTACGAAATAATTCTGGTGGACGATGGCTCGACCGATACCACTCCTCAACTCGCGCAACCGTTCGCGCAAGTCCGCTTGATTCGTTGCCGCCATCGCGGTCCAGCAGCGGCGCGCAACCGCGGTGCGCGTGAAGCACGCGGGGAATTCCTTTTCTTTACCGATGCGGACTGTGAACCAACGACGAATTGGATTCAGAATCTGCTCGCACCGTTTTCCGAGACGGAGCACCCCATTGCCACTGCCAAGGGTGTGTATCCACTCGACAGCGTGAACTGGTCGCGCGCTTTGTGCAGCTCGAGTACGAGGAAAAATACGCGCACATGGAACGGGCGCGGGGGATTGATTTTATAGATGCTTACTGTGCGGCTTACTCGCGCGAAATTTTTTTGGAGAACGGCGGCTTTGACGAATTCTTCTCTTCCGCCTCTGTAGAAGATCAAGAGTTCTCCTTCCGCCTCGCCGCGCGGGGCTATCCAATGATCTTTGTGCCAGACGCGGTGGTCTATCATCAACCTCCCACGACGGTTGCTGCCTATATTCTTCGGAAATTTCGGATTGGCTATGGGCGCCGTACTTTTCGTGCAACTGCGCGCGGGCAAAGATGGACGGACATTCAGACTTTATAAATTTCGCTCGATGGTGCGAGATGCGGAAGCACAACTTGACCGGGTCATCTTACAGAGCTCTCTGCCACCACCTGTGTTCAAAGTTCCGAATGATCCAAGGGTGACGCGGGTCGGACGCATTCTGCGGCGCTGGAGTTTCGACGAATTGCCCCAATTTTTCAACGTGCTCGAGGGCGAGATGAGTTTGGTGGGACCTCGACCGGAAGAGCTGCGCGTGGTCGCGCAATACAGCGACTGGCATCGACAGCGGCTCACCGTCAAACCCGGAATGACGGGCCCGATGCAGACAAGCGGTCGCGGGAATTTGACCTTGGATGAGCGCGTGCGCCTGGAGCTCGCGTACATCGAGCACTATTCTCTGTTGCAAGATTTTCGACTGTTGCTGAAAACTTTCCCGGCGATTGTCCGCGGGCAAGGGTCGTACTAACACCGGTGCGCCACAGCCATCGCCTCTCGATTCGTCTCTGCATCGTCCTGCTAATCCTTGCACTCGGATTAGTGCTGATTACTGCGGCGTGGCTCACCGCGCGCTCCGCCGAAGATCATTTGGCGCGGTCCGAAGCGCTGCTCCGCGGGCTGCCGAACGTATCAGACAAGCACGCGCGGCTTGAAAAAATTCGCGATGAATTGGCGCAAACGCGCTCGGCTCTCGAGATGCTAGGCACTCCGCTCGAATTCACTGAATCATTCGCGTCGACAGCTTCCCTGGCGCCAGTTGGGGGCGAAGAGATCGCGGCTTATCTTCATCTCTTGCAGGCAGCGCGCCATTCGCTACGGGCGGCGCTCGTCGGCGTTGAGGCGGCAATTGCTATCACCGCGCCCGATAACGGGCAAGAGCATCTGGATATGACTGCCCGTGCTTTGCGCTGGGTGAATCAACATCGCGCGGAATTGAATGACTCACTTTATGAACTTCATGCGGCAAACCGCGAATTCGCCGTGGTGCAAATCAATGCACTTCCACCTGACCGACGCGCACGTATCGAAAAATATAGACCGCTCGTCGCACAGGCAGACGCGTGGTCGCAACAGCTTGGTCCTTTGCTTGATCCCGCGCTTGACGCTCTGGGTTTTAATGGACCGCGCACTTTTCTGATTCTCTTTCAGAACAATTTGGAATTGCGCCCCACAGGTGGATTCATTGGTCTCTACGGCATCGCAGAGATTGATCGCGGCGCAATTTCGGTTCCAACGATCCGCGATGTGTACAACTTTCCATCTTCACCCTTAGGCAGGCTCGACTATTTGCCAGCGCCCCAAGCGCTGCGTGATTATCTAGGTCCGTCGATACTAACCTTTCAAGACAGCAATTGGTCGCCCGATTTTCCAACCACCGCGCGAGTCGTCGCCGATTATTATCGACGCGAGTTTGGACGTGCGCCCGATGGGGTGATTGCGGTCAATTTCGCGATGATGCGACGTTTGCTGGCGGCGCTTGGACCTATCGAAGTTTCTGGCATCAATGGACCTCTCACGGCGGAAAATTTTTATGATCAATATCAAGATGAGCGCGCCAACAAATCCGCACACAAACAGACGATGGCAGCGCTGGGCGCCGCGCTCTTGGAGCATTCGCGTCGCGTTGAATGGGCACATGCCCCCGCGCTCGGCGCAGCGCTGTTGGAAAGTCTCCGCCAAAAAGAAATTCTACTCGCGTTGTCCCAACCAGCTCTTCAGGCATTCGTGCATGAGATGAATTGGGACGGGGCAATTCGTGCGACTCCGGGTGATTATCTTTTCATCGACGATGCGAACCTTGTTACTGAAAAAATTAGCGGAGACTTGCAGAATCGCGTGGCGGCTGATGTTAGAATCGATAGCGATAGCTCGGTACAGACGACACTTGTAATTACCAGCACCAATCAGTCTGATTGGGCAAGTCAGCGTGTGTACCGTCGCATCTATCTGCCTGCCGCAGCACAGCTGGACCAGCTTAACGTCGAGATTGGTACCGAGGCGGAGGTGCTCGCGGTTTTGCAAGCCCAATGGAAAGATAATCATCTTGTCGGTCAAACATTGAAAGATGAGAGTCATTACACCTGGAGCCATTTGAACCTGCATGTGCTGCAGGTAACCGACCCGGAGCGCGAAGTCGACAAAACGGTGATTGGCATTCCGCTGCCAATTCCCGAAAACGGCGGGCGAGCCATCCTGCGCTTGACCTATCACGCTATGAATTTAGTGCGCAACGCCGAAGGTCAACGCGAATATCGTCTCCTAGTGCAGCAGCAACCCGGAGCCACACCACTGCGTCTTTTCCTGCGCGTGGCGCTCCCCGCCGGAACGACTCTGCTCACGTCAGCGGGGCTCCAGTGGAATGGCGATGTCAGTCATTGGCAAGCCGATGTGGATTTCCGTCAAGACCAAGAATTCAGTCTTGCGTTTTACTGAGCGTGGTTTACCAGATAAAGGTTTATTGCCAGATCGTAGCCGAACGGAGTAAGTAGGGTGTGTTGACAATTCTAGCGCAATCAGATGAGCGCTGAAACAAAATGCAGGAAACTGAGATAACGACTCGCCAATGGTCTACGACCACCTAATCGGTTTGTCAAAGCGCGAGAAAAGGTGGCGATAGTGTTTAATTTTGTTCAAGAAACGCTCTACTGTGAGGCGTTCTTGGTATAAATTGCGATCATGCCAGTGCGGGCGGCTTGCGGTTACAGCGCGCCGGAATGATCGGCACGGCACCTTGGGCTTCAATCAGTTCGATGAGTGCAACGGCATCAATGCTTTTGTGAGCAATCGCGTAGTCGCTGCGTTGTCCCGTGAGCAAGGTCGGCGCTTGCGTCACGTCGTGCACGGATGCCGAAGTTCCTAGATGGCTGCGATGTTTACATCGCACGCATCCCGCTAGCCCGCCTTGGCGTTTCCGCCGTAGTGCGGCGGGGCAAGGGGATGTAGCCACACCGCCTTCGGCTCAACCACCGGTCAACACAAAGTCCAAAGGATTGCCTAACGCATCTACGACAATATGAATTTAGTACTGAAGCCACCGTTACTGCGACCGAGTGCTTGGGCAGCTTGCCCACCGTTTTTTTCAAGGCACCTGCCGCACACGGATGCGCCCGCACGATGGTGCTATTGAGCAGGAGCCATTCGCGGCGAGTTAATTCCAATGTCGAGCTTGACGGTTCTATTGAGAGAGGAAAAGTCGTTTGCGACGCATGATTTGTTTGCTCGACAGTTTTCCGATTCCGCTGTCGCTTTGCGCCAAGGGGACGCAGGAAAGTTACCCGTTGTGCCACGCCGCTATTGGCGAACAGGCTAGTCGTGTCGCGGATTCAGCGATTCATTCAAGCCATCACCCACCAAATTCACAGAAACGACAGTCAGCACTAACGCGAGCCCGGGAAAGAATGACATCCACCACGCGCGTGCAATAAATGGCTGCGCGTTATTCAGCATATAGCCCCAACTGACCTGCGTGCGATCACCCAAGCCGAAAAAGCTCAACGCTGCTTCCACGAGGATCGCGCTTCCGATTTGCAGCGCGGCATTCACAATAATCACCGGCATCGCATTCGGCAACACGTGCCGCGCCAGAATTGCAAGTTCTCCCAAACCGACAGAACGCGCCGCCATCACGAATTCGCGCGCGCGCAGGGACAGCACCTGTGCGCGTAAGAGGCGCGCGGTCGAGGGCCAAAAAGTTAACCCGAGTAAAAGGACGATGTTGAAAATACTTCCGCCGAAGAATGTGGTGATAATAATTGCCAAAAAAAATCGCGGCACCACTTGAAAGAGCTCGGTAAGCCGCATCAACCCGTCGTCAATCCATCCGCCGAAAAATCCCGCGAGACCGCCGACGACGATTCCGATCCCGGTTGAAGTCAATGCTACCGCCAGTCCGACGAACAGCGAAACGCGCGCGCCGTGGACGAGCTCTGAAAAAAGATCGCGACCCAGATCATCCGTGCCAAGCCAGCGCGTTGACAATGGTGGTTGCAGCGCCGCGCCGACCCTGGCGAATGGATTACCCGGCGCGATTTGTCCGGCGAAAATTGCGCCGCCCGCGATAAGCAGCGCAAGCGCCAAGCCAACTATCGCCGCGCGCTGTTGCCGAAAGCGCGTCCACCCGCGCGGCACGCGCGACGAGGACGACTTGAAATCGCCAGTTGGTGAAAAAGTGCGAGTTGCAATAACGGCTTGAGACATCCTCGCAGGTGGCAGTTGACAAGAGATCGGTCTTCGCCTGTCACTCGCGCTCATAGCGCACGCGCGGATCGATGAAGGTGTAAAGGACATCCGTCACCAGGTTCGATAGAATGACCGTCGCGGCGACGAGCAAAAAAAGTCCCATTAGCAAGGGATAATCGCGACTGAGAGTAGAGTCATACAGCAAGCGACCCAGACCGGGCCACGCGAAAATAATTTCGGTTAGCACTGCCCCCGTGAACAAAGTGCCAATGTAACCGCCAGTCGCGGTGACGACGGGCAGCAGCGCGTTGCGTAGCGCATGACGATTCAACACCTGCACGTTCGACAGACCTTTCGCATACGCGGTGCGCACATAATCTTCCGACAATTCTTGGCGCAAGCCGCTGCGCGTCAGCCGCGTTACCAGCGCGAGGTGCAGCAGCGCTAGGGTCGTCATCGGTAGAATAAGATGGCGCAGCACGTCAACGAAATACGCGAGACCTCGAGAATCCTGTCGCACATCCACCATCCCTTGAATCGGAAACCAGCCGAGCCAGAACGCGAACGTGATCACCAGCAATTGACCTAACCAGAACGCGGGCATGCCGTACGCGATCAGCGTTCCAACGGCAATGCTATTATCAATCACTCCGCCGGCGCGGCGCGCGGAAACGGCACCGAGACGGATTCCTAAAAAAGTGGAAACGGCGAGCGAGGTGCCCATCAGCAATAGCGTTGGCGGCACGCGTGAGAAAATCACTTCGAACACGGGACGATTGTAGGCGAACGAAAAACCAAATTGTCCCTGCGCCGCGTTGACGAGATACAAGACCAATTGAGCCACAAGCGGCTGGTCGAGTCCGTACTTGGCGCGCATCGCCGCATAGTACGCCGCATCACCTGCATCGCCCGCGAGCAAATAAATGGGATCGCCGGGCGCGAGGTGGATCAAGATAAAGTTGATGATGAGAATGCTGATGAGCAGCGGGAGGGCTTGCAGGGCGCGGCGAAGGATATAGCGCGAGAGATTGGAGGACATTTTGATTGGTGTAGGAGCGGGTGACGTTTGTCATCAAGCGCGAGACCCGCCCCTACGTTCATTCACGGCTGGTGCCCGGTTCCCCTTTCGGTCCACGCGGACTCGGCAAAGTGCCCGGTCCAATGCTGAAAGTCGTGGAACTCGGAGCGGAATGCCCGCGCTCCTTCCGTCTCGATAAGCCAGAGGTACGGCACATCTTTCGTCAAGATGTCCTGAATCTGAAAGTAGGACGTGGCGCGTTCTTTTTGGTCCACCGTCGCGGCGGCTTTGTCGAATAGATCGTCCACTTGCGGATTCTTGTACGCCGCGCCATTGGAGAAGGGAATCGGCTTGATGTTGCGCGAATCGTACACGCGCTTGACGCCGATTTCGGGATCGGGACCATTGCAGTACGAAACGATGCCCAGATCGAAATCGCGTTTCGTGAACAAGCGATCGGTCGCCGCGTTAAAGTCGAGCGAAACATCTTGCACCGTGATCCCGACCGCGCCCAACTCCTCGCGGATGACTTCGCCGTACTTGTCGAAGGTGTTCGGATGGATGAAGACGAGTTTGAAGCGCGTACCATCCGCGCCGGCTTTCTGCCCCGCTCTGTCGAGCAAACTTTTCGCGGTCTCCGCATTAAAATCGTACTGGGTCACATTCGCGTTGTAGAACCAACTCATCTTGCTCGCAATCGGACCCGTCGCCACATGTCCCAAACCAAAATGAATTTGGTCGAGCATCCGCTGGCGGTCGAGCGCTACTTGCCGCTGTGGCTCGGTCAGCTCGTTTCGAGTTTCGGCAACACGCTGACTTGTATCGCACTGGCTATGTTAGAGAAATGCGCGCGGGCTTGATTACGCGCGGCGCGATATATTCGTCGCGCGCTTGATCCTGATTCAAATGATCGCATCACGTCAATTGCCTCTGTTCCGTTCGCGCTGTTCTTGCTCTTCGTGTATGGCTTCAGGTCGAGCGGAATGGTAGTCTAAAATTCTATCTTGCAGTCGACCGCGCCAGACCAAGTAAAGGGACGCGTGTTCACGTTGATGGATGCGCCGTGGAGTGTGATGGAGATTCTTTCAATCTTGCAGGAATCTTGGCGGATACGATTGGCAAATGTCCTGATAGCGTACATAGCCGGTACACCAAAATCCGAAACCTTCTCTTAACAACAAGATGGCTGTAT
>JBBSHK010000090.1:0-8724 GCA_038253185.1 Anaerolineae bacterium
AAAAGGCGATAGGACTTTTGCTTGGAGCAGGGCTGTTGCAAAGTCGATTTCTCTCGTCATGTCGAACGGAGTGAGACATCTCGACCGAATGAGCTATCGAGATTTCTCGTCACAAAAACCGCTCCTCGAAATGACGTGGGGACGTTTTCAGCGCTTGTCAACTGACTTTGCAACAGCCGTATGCTTGGAGCCAGATGCAGCATTAACAGAGCTCTTGGTCATACAGGGCAGAAATCGTTCGCCCTCAACCTGCGCCGCAAAACTCCTTGCACAACAAGTCTGTTAATGCTGGACTAGAAAAAAGTCATTCAATTTGAGGGGTTAGTGCAAAAACATGATGACGTTGCCCAGCGCAATAAGTGGCGCATCCCGGCGATGGCGGGTTATGGCAGCTAGAGCCATTCGCGAGTTTGCAAAACCGAGGATCAACTCCCCATCAATCTGGAGGTCCCCTGTCCGCGACCATCGCGTTCTTATCCGGCGATTGCCCGTCGCTCGCCTCGCGTGATTCGCTGCCGCGCGTCATCGTGCCGTCGTACTGCTGCGACGCGCCCTGCACCGTCCAGCCCGACATCACGAGCGGAACTTGCGGGTCTGCCGCGGACATCCATTGACCATTGTACAAACGCGCGAAATGCAAGTGGCTGGTCTCCGCCGCGCCGCCTTCACAGGACGGATGCCCGATGTGATCGCCGGTCTTGACCATCGCGCCAATGTCCACGCGATCCTCTTTCGCCATGTGCATATACAGCAGCGACCAGCCGATGCCCTGAAAAGAATTTCCGTCGAGGTTGATGACGACGCGCCCACGTTCCGCTTGCAGCACACGACCCGGCGCCGCGGCGATTGCCCAATCGACGGAGATCCAACACGACCCCGCCTGATCCTTCGGCGTAAAGTCAATCGCCGCCCACGCGCTGCCATCCACCCAACCGGCGTGCGGTCCCCCGGTGAAATACCACAGATGCCCATCTTCCCACGGCAGCCGCAACGCGGGCTGTTTCAAATCGCGCGGCACGATCGGCTCAACCGCGTAGGCAAACGGATCGCCAAAAAGTTTTTCATAGGTCGCGCGAAAGCCATTCGGTCCAACGAGGTTCAACCAATTGTCCCAAGTCGTCTCGCGCGCGAAAAGATTTTGAACCCCCGCCGTGCCCGCGTTCAACGTCGGCGCGAGGCGCGCGCGTTGCTTGTCTTTGAATTCAAATGTAGTCAAGCGCCCGCTCAATCTGCCGTAATAGCCCTCATTCAAAAACGCGGCGGTCCAGAACGCCTGCTTGTACAAGCCGCTCTTGGCGGGCTCCAAATAACCCATTGGAAAATCGGCTTGCGCGGGCGCGACCGCAGGATTCGTCACCCAACCGCCCTGCAATTCCAGCACCGTCAAGAGCACGCGCGGACCGACGCTAAACCGTTCGGCGACGAGTTGAATAATTTGCGGACCCGTAAGCACCGCGCCTTCGACGCGCTCTTGATAGTTCGTCAAATAGCCGCCGTACTTTTGCGCGACCGCGTTCACGTCGAATTTGGCGAAGGCGGGACCGTACACCGCCTCACTGTCGGGAATAATTTTGTCGCCGGGACCTATGCGTTCGACCTGCACCGGAATCCGCAGCACCTGTCCCGCTCGCAACACGTTCGCATTCGTTAGCCCGTTCAGCTGCATAATTTCCTGAAGGTTCGCATTGAAACGCTCTGCAATCAACGCGAGCGTGTCACCCGCGCGTACTTGATAATCCTGAAAGGATGGACCGGAAGTCGGCGAGGGCTCGACCGGCGCGGGCGTCACTTCGATCTTGAGTTCTGGCGCGCTCGCAGTGGGACGCTGTGGCTTTTCGGGTCCGAGCGGAGCGATGGGTCCAAGTGGTTCGGAAATGGGCGCGGGCGTGGTCGGCGAGGAGCAACCGATCAAGTAAAGTAACGCGAGCGGGATGAACAGCAGGCGCGAGAGGTTGGACATGACGCGAGCGTGCGCTATTTTAGCATTTTCTCGCGCGGGTGCAAGTGGGGAATAATGCCAAATGGACAAGGCACAACAAGAATCCACGCGCGCGGACTCGCCACAACTCGGTCATTCTCCATTGTGCATTGTCGATTGTGCATTGTGCATTCTGCACTGCGTCGTTATATTCTGCAGCCACTATGATCCCGCCGATTCGGCTGTGCACGTGGAACATTCAACTTGGATCGCAACTGGATCGCATCATCGCCGCGATCCACGAGCAGCGCGATTTCGCCGCGCTCGACCTGCTCGCGTTGCAAGAGGCTTCGTTGCACGAAGGGCAAGAGGACGCGCGCGCGATCGCTGCTGCGCTCGGTCCCGAATACGATTCTTATCAAGTCACCGCGCATATGCTCGACGGTCGGGTGCAAGCGAACGCGCTGGTGTGGAACACCGCTAGCGTACAGGTGAGTCATCGCGATTGCGTCAAGCTGCCGTTGCTGCGCGAGGTACACGTCTCGCGTACCGAGCGAACGTTGCTGCGCGCGCTGCCCTTGCAGCAACGTATCAGCGTCGTGGTCGAAGGATTCGTCGGGGAGCAATCCTTGCGCGTTTATGTCGCGCATCTTGACGTGGTCGGCTTTGGACACAAGCGCGAACAATTTCTTCGTATCCTCGACGATATGCGCGGCAAGGGAGCGGTACAGCTCACAATTCTCGCGGGCGATCTGAATACGTTCAAATTCCGCGCGCGTCCGTCGTGGGCGCAATTGCTCGCGGCGGCGGAAGCCGAGGGACTGCAAGAACTAACCCGCGAAATTCGCTGGACGCATTCCGTGCCGCGCCTCCGCATGAAACAAAAGCTCGACGCGATTTTTGTCGGCGGCGCGCGTCCGCTTCGACATCGCACGTGGAGTCTCGACATTCGCGGCTCCGATCATATTCCAGTGTTCGCGGAGCTGAGAAGCGATGAGCAATGAGGACTGAGGACTGAGCAACCACCACCCTCTCTCTCCTTAACAAGTCGCGCAATCCTGAAACAAAGTGGAAGGGAGAGGGCGAGGGGAGGTCTCAGTCCTCATCGCTCAGTCCTGAGCAACCATGCCCAAAGGTCTCGTCATACTTCACATTGACGGTCTCGGCTACGATTACTTTCAAAAGGCACTCGCGCAAGGTGAGATGCCGTTTACGAAAAAGTTGATCGAGCACGAGGACTATGAAATCCTGCCGTACCGCTGCGGCATTCCCTCCACCACGCCCTTCGCGCAGGCGGGCATCCTCTACGGCGACAATACCAACATCCCCTCCTTCCGCTGGTGGGATAAAGAGTCGGGCTTGCTGGTCGCATTCGGCAACAATTCCTCCTTCAAGCACGTGCGCCACAAATATTTTCAAAACTGTGAGCCGCTGGTGAAAGGTGGCGCGTGCATTGCCGCGTGTTATCCCGCGGGCGCGGAAGAGGATTTCGGTCTGGCGTATCGCGAGCGCGACTATTCCCATTCCAAAAAGAGTAGCTCCGCGCTGCACGTCATTGTGCCATTTCTCGCGAATCCCTCGCATTTGCTCGACTGGATCGTACACGGTTCGCTCGCGCTTTGGAGCGTGAATAAGGAATATTGGCGCTCGCGCCTGCGCGGTCATCCCGGCGCGAAAATGTACGTATTCTCCAATATGCTCGAAGAAATTTTTCTCCATCACGTGACGCGATATGCGGTCAAAAAAGCGATGACGGAAAATTACCCGATCGTCTACGCGGGCTTGTACGCTTATGATGAAACCGCGCACGCGTTCGGACCGGAAGACGATTACTCGACGCGAATGCTGCGCCATGTCGATCACACCATCGAGCAAGTCGCAAAAAAAAGAAAGCGCGGCCGCGCGGGCGCGCGCGACTATGAACTCTTGATCGTGTCGGATCACGGACACGTTGAGACCGAGCCCTTTGACCACAAAGACGGTCGGCATCTGGGAGAGTTGATTTCAGACTGGCTGCCGAATTTTCAGGTGGAGGAATATCGAGGCAAAAAATTCAAGCCGAAAGACGACGCGCTGGATGGTCACATCGCGCTGACGTACTCCGGCGGACTGGCGCATCTTTACTTCAAAGACATTTCGGCGCGCCTGGGGCGAAAAGAAATCGAGCAGCGTTTTCCGGGGCTCATCGAAAACATTGTGCGGACGAAACGCGTAGACTTTGTTATGCTGCGTGACGGTCAGAGCGACCTGCTGGTGACAGAGGATAAAACTTTCAAGCTCGGAGAATCCGCGCTTGCGAGCGAGGCGCGCGAGTTTTTAGCGAGGCTGGATGACCCTGACATAATAGCTCAGCAGTTGCTGAAACTAAACTCGTTCGAGCGCTCGGGCGATCTCATCATCTTTGGCAAGTTCACCAAAAACAAGCAGATCAATTTTGAGCATCAAGTTGGGGGACACGGCTCGGTCGGCGGCGAACAACTGCATCCCTTCGTGCTCGCCAAACGCGAGTGGAAGTTTGACACCTCGCGCGTGACCAGCGCAAGTGAATTGTATCCGCTGCTCAAGCGACTGAAAGATCAAGTGCTGGGGGAATGACGAACGACGGACGCGCAACCTTCAACCTTCAACCTTCAACCTTCAACGTTTAACCCTCACTCCACCACCACCGTCGCGCCCTGATCTAAGCCACTCACAATCTCCGTCTGGTTACCATCTGACAAACCGGTTTGCACCACGATATTGCGGAGCGCGCCATTGACCTGCGCCGCGACAATTTTTTGCGTGCCCGCGTTCTTGATCGCGCGGGTCGGCACGAGCAACACATTATTCCGTTCGACTGTCGCAATCTTGATGGTCGCGCCCATGCCCGGACGCACCGCGAGCTCGCCGCGCTCGAAGGAAATTCGCGCGTGGTACACGTACGCCCCGCGCTCATTCGATGCCGCGGGAAAAAGCGCTTTCAATTTTCCGTTCAGCGTTTTGCCGGGAAACGCGTCCAGGTGAATTTCCACCGTCTGCTCTTCCGCCACCGCGCCCACATCAATCTCATCAATCTCGGCGAACAGTTCCAGACTGGATAAATCGGCGAGACTGACTACCGGTTGGTATCCGCCGATCAGCTCCCCCTCGCGCGCATTCACCTCAGTAATAATTCCCGCGTACGGCGCGCGCAGTTGCGTCTGTGCACGCGCCGCGCGCGCCGCCTCCAACTCGAATTGCGCCGCCGCAATCGAATTTTTCAATTGCTGCACATCCTGGGCGGAAGGTCCGCGCGTGAGCCGGTCAAAATTGTCACGCGCGATGTCGTAATCGGCTTGCGCCGCTTGCTTTGCCGCATCGTTCGCCGCGCTCGGATTTTTTTTCTGATTGTCCTCCACCACACCCAACGCCAGCGCCGCTTTTTTCAAATTCAGTTGCGCGATATCCAAATCTTCCGCGCGCGGCGCGGCTTGCGCGCGTTCGAGATCGAGCTGGCGCGCGGCAAGATTCAACTCTGCCTGCTTGACCCGCCGATCGAATTCGTCGGGCTGCAATTCGGCAATCACCTCACCCGCTTTGACCGTGTAACCTTCTTGCACCAACATATGTGCCAGGAGACCCGCGGGCGGAAAAGCGAGCCGCGCCGAATGCAGTGCGCGCACGCGCGCATTGGCACTCACCGTAGCGCGAATATTGCCGCGCGTGACGGTTGCCGTCTCGCTGCTTTTGCTCGGCTGCGCGAAAGTGTAAACGCCGAGACCGACGAGCAGAATAACGACGAGCGCGAGCAGCGCGCGCCGGTGGCGAAAACCAAATCCCGAAGTCAGCTTGTTCATTCTCTTTCTAAACTTATTGCCGGGATGGTCGCCACGTTTGGCGCGCTCTCAATTTGCAGCGCCGCCCAATTCGCGTCGAGCAAATTCAAGTCGAGCGAATAAGGACCGCGCGTCGCCAGCGCGCTCGCGGGGATTAAGACAGAAATGTGATTGGAGCCCGTCATCAATGTCGCGGGGGTGGAAATTCGCGCGGCGATTTCACTCCGAGCATCGCGCACGGTTACGCCGACCGCGAATTTTCCGGCGCGCGTTGCCACTACTTCCAGACCAAACGCGAATCCTTCGATTTCATCTTTGGAAAAGCGCACCACGCGCCCCGTGGATAATTTTCCAAGTCGCGCGCTGCCGGGATTCACCGCGAAGAGAAATTCAGTCCCGCGCGCGAAATCACTCCCGACCGCTTCCACAAAAACAGGATAATAGCCGCCGCGCGTGGGCGTAAATAAATTCGCAAAGACACCGTCACTCGCCGCGCCGTCGTCGTGATGCCCATCATCGAACAGTCGAATATCGGTGAAAATAAAAGCGCTGCCCGCAGTCGCCGCAGGTTGCGCCACACGCGCGGTTACGCGCGCGCTGAGCGTGACCGTGTTCAGTTTCGCTTTGATCGAGATCGGTGTACCGACGGTCGCGTTGTTGGTTGACACATTGGCGCGCAAAGTTTGTGCGGCGTCGAGGTCCGCATACGTCGTGACGTCGAGCGGCTGCGTACCCTTGTCCTTGCGCTTGAGCACGAGCGACCATTTTCCGGACGCGGCGTGTTGGACCGAGTACCCGACAAAATTCGCGATGTCGGCTTTCAATCCAATCGCGCCGTCACTTTTCTTTCCCAGCACCCGGTCGAGCAGAGAGCCACTCGACGTATCAAAGATTTTTCCGTCCGGCGCCATCAGAGACAAGTCCACGTCGCCGCCCGGAAAGTACGCGATAAACCGCGCGGAATTATTTTCGTCGAGTACCATCGTGCGCGTCTGCGTTTCACCCGCGCGCAATTTTTGGGTTACGACGGGCGTGTGATTGCGAGTGACCCCCTCCTCCGCGAGCGGGAGAGGGGGAACAGCGATTTCCGAACCGAGCGGCGCATTCGTCGGATCGCGCAGCGCGTTCCGCAGATAACGCTCGTAGGTGTTGCGCGGGTAAAGATAGGAGGTGAGCTGGAACGGGACCGCAGTCGGCTCGTACGCGTGCAAGTCATCGCTTACCTGATGACGCACATTCGCGCCGACGAGTGACAGCGCGCTCGCGACGCCAATCAGTCCATCGCTCGGCGGCAGATCGTCAATGAATTCGAGCAGCGGCTGCTTGCGCGCGTCGCCGACCAATAGATCGTACGGGACGTTCGCGCGCGCGGCGTGTGTGGCATTGAACAAACTCGCGTACTCGGGCGCAAGTTCAATCGCGGAGGGCTCGTCCGGTTTTTGAATGATTTGTTGCAGCAGAATCGGTTTCCAAATATCGACGCCTGCTTCGGGCGTGCCGAAAATGATCGCGCGATTCACGTCGTCCGCATAGAGCGATGATTCGAGATAGGCGCGCGTGTTCAGTCCGCCCATTGAGAAGGCGACCACGTTCAAGGTGAACGCGCCCGTCGCTTTTTTCACCTCAGCAATAGCGTCGCGCAGATGCTCCGCATTCTCGAAAAGCGTATTCTTGGGGCTGATGCCCTTTGCAAAAAAAACGCGTATGCCGTCACGCTCGGCGTACTCTTTCAAAAAACGGAATTCACTATCCTGAATTTCATCGCTCGCCGGTCCCGTCCAACCGTGAACGAGCACTACCGGCAGCGGTTGAGCCGGACCCGTAACGGCGGACGAGGTTGAGTCCGCGATGCCCAAGCCGCGCGGCGTCGCGAAATAAATCCGCTCATTTTTATCCTGCACCACGCTGACGATTTCATTTTGCTCCAGCGCGAGGACGTTAGCGACCTGCGCCAATTCATCCAACTCGACCCTAGTCCAATTATTCCCCGCGAGCCGGAAGCGTCCCTGCGCGGTCGTGAGAATCAAACTGCCGTCGTCGGCGAATCGCATCTGCTTGACGCGTTCCGCGCCGCTCACCTCGATATGGGTGAAACGCGTTCCGTCGAATTGAAACACGCCGCTGTCGGTGCCTGCCCACAACGTTCCGCGCGCATCCGACGCGAGCGCGGTCACCGAATTATTTGCGAGATCAAAGTGCGTCCACTGCTGAGAATTCGGATCGAAACGCACGATGCCCGCGCTCTGAAAGCTGACCCACACCGCGTTGTTGGGAGCGACCGCGAGCGCGGTGATGAAATTGCTCGGCAGCGACGAATTGGAAATATTGTACGTCGTAAATTTTTTTGCGGCGGGATCAAAGACCGAAACGCCGCCGCTGTGCGTACCGAACCACACGCGCTGGTCCGGCGCGACTGCGACAGCCGTCACCCAATCATCGCCCAAGCCGTGCACGTGAGTAAAAGTAGTCCAGCGCGAATTTTCAATGTGCGTCGCGCCGTTCGCAGTCCCAACCCACACCGAATTATCGGACGCAAGCGCCAGCGACGTGACAAAATTCCCCGCGAGACCATCGCGCGTGGTAAAGGTCTGCAACGAAATCGCCGGCGGCGGCGCGCGTTTCGCCAAAAGATTTTGAGTTGCATCACGCGCCTGCACGGAGGGGGGAAGTGAAATTGAAAAAAAAAGTGAGAGCGCGGCAAGGAGCAGAGCAGAAGAAATGGATTTGCGAGGAAACACAAACGACTCGAATTCTAGAAAATGACAATGGCGGTACTGTTTATCCCGTCGCCGAGTGCGATGCAAAACATCGCCTGAACCTTAAAGAATTGTAGCACGGTATCTCAAAGTGGCACCTCATCGCTTTCGCAGAATGAAAATATATTCATGTTTGAAAATGTAAAAGCCTCCGTTTAGCGCGCGATATCTCCATAGCTGCTGCTGGTTTTGTTTGGCGCGGTTGTTTTGAATAGCTCTTGACGGATTGGCTATGTGCCAGCTAATCATCACAACA
>JBBSHK010000091.1:0-8641 GCA_038253185.1 Anaerolineae bacterium
GACCAATAACCGAAACGAGGAGTCGCCCTCTTGGCTTGAGCAAGTCAGAGCAAGAGCGCGCAACGGCGAGCAAATCCGCAGCACAGTTGAGCGGTCCCAGGTCGGAATAAATCCCGTCGAACTCCTCACCGTGCAAGGTCTCCAACTGGTGCAGTCCCATTACCTGCGCGCGCACGAGACCGCTGACGCCCGCGTCTGCAACCCGCGCGCGCGTACGCTCGATCATACGCGGTGACCAATCGGTCGCGACAACTTGATAGCCGCACTGCGCGAAATACACCGCGTCGATGCCGGTGCCGCAGCCTAGGTCGAGCAGCCGCGCGCCCGCCGGAAAATCTTTTTCGATCGCCCGCCACAGCGCCGCGCGCATTTTCTGAACGAGCGCGTTGTTGCCAATCGGTCCGTCATAATTGCGAGCAACACTATCGAACGCGCGCTGGGTCTCCAGCAGCCGCGGGTCGGGATTCACGGTTCTGTCGAACGTGGAATTCATCAAGCCGCCTGCGAAATAATCTTGCCGCTCGACTGCGGCGCGCGCTCCAGCCAGTTGAGCTCACGCCGCGCACGCTGCAGCTTGAGCCACTGCCACGGTATGGACAAGAGCAGACGCAAGTCGGAGAGACGCCAATGGCGCGGGTCGTGTAAATTTTGTTTGAGCTGCGCGCTTGCTTGGTGGATGCGGAACTCGTGGTGCACCACACGATAGAGCACGCGATAAAATTCCGGAACAAAAGTACCGCGATACATCATGGCGAGATCATCGCTGTCCATCCAATTTTGTTTCTCGCCTAATTCCGCGCGCACCCGTTCGTAAAATTTCGTCCCCGGCAGCGGATACGAAACCGAGATGCCGATTTCGTCGGGCTGGCAGTCGCGAATCATTTGCAACGTTTTCTCGATGTCGGCGCGATCTTCGCCCACATAACCAAATTGCAAGAAAAAGCCGGCGCGGATTCCCGCGCGGCGCAGTTGCTCCGCGGCGGAATAAATTTGTTCGACCTTGGTGCCCTTGTCCATCGCGTCGAGAATTTTTTGCGAGCCGGATTCTGCGCCCATCCACACGCTGCGGCATTGCGCCTGCGCGAGCGCGCGCACTACCGGCGTTTTGATTAAATCGGCGCGCTGTAAACATTTGAAGGGAACCGCGCAATCGTTTGCGCTGACCAGTTCGGCAAAGCGTTCAATCCAGTGCGGCTTGAGTCCAAAGATGTCATCGGCGAACCAGATGTGATCGGGCGCGAAATTCTCTTTGAGCCACTTGAGTTCGGCGACAACATTTTCCGGCGAGCGCACATTGTAGCGCTGACCATAGATCGGCTTGGCGCACCAGTTGCAATGATACGGACAGCCGCGCGTCGTCACCATATTCATCGAATAGTAGCCGTGACGCGCGCGCCAGATGTTCTGATAGCGCGCGCGATCGACGAGGTCCCACGCGGGAAACGATAAGCGGTCCAGGTCGCGTATGAATTCGCGCGCGGGCGCGCGACGTATTTCGCCACTCGCTTCGCGCCAGGCGAGACCGCGAATGTTTTGCAACTCGCGCGGCGCGCGCTGCTCAAGCGTGTCGAGCAGTTCGCCGAGGGTGACTTCGCCTTCACCGATCAAAATGTAATCCGCGCCGCGCGCGAAATAGTCGTCGAGGTGATCGGTCGCATCCGCGCCATTCACGATGACGCTACAACCGCGCGCCTTTGCCCGCTCGATCATTGTGAACGCTGCCTGACGCATTCGCAGCAAACACATCTTGCTCAGATAATTGAAATTATCTTCGAACAAGACCGCGTAGCGCGGCTGATGCTGGTCGAGCGCTTGCGACCATTCCGTTTCCGATGCGGCGAGCATCGCGTCAAAGAGCGCGACGTCGTACCCGCGTTCGCGGACATAACTCGCCGCGTACAGCGTACCGAGCGGCGGGTAAGGCTGCATCTGCGCGTACAGCTTGGGATCGAAGCGCAGATAGTACGATTGCCCGAAGAGAACGTCACGCATACTTGTGCTTCTTATCGATAACTTGGAAGGGTTCCTGAAAATTCCCTTCCTCCTGCAGCGGTTCGGGATGGGCGTTAAGCATCTGCCAGCGCGCCTCGAAGGTGCTCACGATATATTGCGACAAGTCGCGCGGGTGAAAGCGAAGCTGCGTGGGGGTGAGTTTGACGCCGACGTTGTGACCCCGTGCGTGCTTGTGCTGAATGCGCGCCAGTTGCCGCCGCGACAGTTCGCGTTCCACTCCACGCCGAATAGGTCCGCCCAGCGCGATTTCAAAAGCGCGTTGTGCCGCGCGCAGCGGGAGGCGATCCTGCCACTTCGGTTCAATCGGCTGCCACTGCGGCAAAAATTCGCGCGCCCACGCGTTCGCTTGAATAAAATGGCGATAGGCGCCCGGTCCGAACAGTGGCAGCATCTGACAGATTTCGTGGGCAATAAAAATATTTTGCTCTGGAATCGTCAGATCGTCTTCACCGAGAAAAATGTTCGCGCAGACCTGATCGGGATGGTCCGCGCGCCCGTCGTCCTGCCGCTTGACGCCCAGACTCCACAACGCGGCGAGCACGAGCGCACGCGTCTGCCACAGCCGCCCGCGCGCCGCGATGATGAGCAGGTCAATGTCATCCTCGGCGACCGCGCCTTCCATTGCGAGCGAGCCGGTTACGCCAATAAAGCGCACGCCGGGAATAATTTGCAAGAGACGCGCCCAGCGACGCGCGCGTACCAGTTTCTCCGCGGATTCGCGCGCGAGTTCCGCACGTCGCGCGCGCAAATGCTCACGTCCTTTGAGAAACCAGACGTCCTCCTCCGAAGACCACCACTCCGCCTCGTGAGGGATTTCGTGCAGCTCGAAATGACCGCCTGGTCCGGCGCGGTGGGCGAAGCGTTGCACCTCGTGCGCGCGCAGCGCAAAATCGAAGAGGTCGTAATAGAGCAACGTCGCGACGATGGCGCGGTCGCAGTCACGCGCCCCATTTAGGGGAGGCAAAGTGGTAAGAGCGGGCTGATTCGAAAACATTGGTCGAGTGAAACTTGACTCGTTCGGGAAGCGCCAAGTATTGAGACAAATCACAGAGAAGGAGACTTGTTGGAGAATACGAAACGGGCTGCGGATTGGATGCGCGATTATAACAATGATTGCCAGCGCGCGCAACAGAGCACGTTGACAAGCGGGCGCGCTGGTTTTATCATAGCAGGAATAATAATGAGGAGACGCGATGGTTTTAAAAACATTGCTAGTCGGACCGCTCGGCGTGAACTGCTACATTGTTGGGGACGAGAACACGCGCGAGGTGATCGTGATCGATCCCGGCGGAAACGCGCGCGAGATCACGCAAACGCTCGCGCAGGCGCGGGCGCGCGTGGTTGCGATTGTGCTCACGCACGCGCATTTCGATCACGTGATGGGCGTGCCGGGGCTGGTGCGCGAAACTCAAGCTCCGCTAATGGCGGGCGCGCAAGAAGCACCCGTGTTGGAAACGGCAGAAGCTCAGGGTAAATTTTTTGGAATCGCGGTACCGCCAATTCCGACGCCCGATCGCTGGTTGAATGAGGGCGATGAGATTCGCGCAGGCAAGGTTCAACTGAACGTTTTAGAAACTCCGGGTCACTCGCCCGGCGGAATTTGTTTGTGGGAGGAAAACGCGAAGGTCTTGTTTTCGGGTGACACATTATTTCGAGGCAGCATCGGTCGCTCCGACTTTCCCGGCGGTTCGATGGAGGCACTGCTGCGATCCATTCGCACTAAACTGTTAGCGCTGCCGAACGAAACGCGCGTCTATCCGGGGCACGGTGCGGTGACGACAATCGGCGAAGAAAGAATGCTGAATCCGTTTTTGCAAAACTATGTCTGATGGACGACGGACGTCCGTCGTGTCATCGGTCGGCTTGATACGCTTCGTCCAATAATTCCACGATGTGCATCACGCGCCCGTTCCAGTCCGCGCGTTTTTTGCCGTATTCCATTTGCAGCAAGCAGCCAATGTTTGCCGTGACGACGATCTCCGCTTTCGTGTCCGCGGTATTCTGAATTTTTTCGTCAATCAGTTGGTCTGCCATCTCTGGATGCACGACGTTGTAAATCCCCGCGCTGCCGCAGCAGCGATCGCTCGCACGCATCTCGACCAGCTCCAACCCGGGTATTTGTTTTAACATCCGGCGCGGCTCGACGCGAATTTTTTGCGCGTGCGCGAGGTGACAAGCATCCTGATAAGTTACGCGATGCTTGAATGGCTGAGTTGGCGGAACGAGCGGCTCGCGCCCGAGCAACTCTGTAACATCTTTCACCCGCCGGCTGAACTCAACCGCGCGTGCGTGATACACCGGATCATCGCGAAAGAGCTCGGGATAGTCTTTCAAGTTCGCGCCGCAGCCGGCGGCATTATTTACAATCGCGTCCCACTTTTGTTTCAAAAATAAATCGATATTCTTGCGCGCCATTTCGCGCGCGATGTCGCGTTCGCCCGCGTGCACGTGCAGCGCCGCGCAGCAAATTTGCTCCGGCGGAATTTCGACGCGCCAGCCGTTGCGTTCCAACACGCGCACCGTCGCCTCGTGAATATTGGCAAAGCCCGCGCGCATAATGCAGCCGGTAAAGAGCGCGACGCGTCCGCGTCGCCTGTCTACGCGAGCGTAGATGCGCTTCATCTTGAACTGGCGCAGTTGGCGATTCGGCAGCATCGCTTCCATTTCGCCGAGCCGACCGAATAATTTCAGCACGCCTGACCCGCGCACGATTTTTTGCGCGCCGAGCTTTTGATAGAGACCGATCATTGAGACGAGAAAATTCAAGCGGCGCGGGTAGGGCCAGATTTGCTTAAAGGTGAGCCAGCGGATGAATTTTTCTTTCCGCCCAATCTTGCCTTGCTCGATAATTTCGCCGCGCGCCGCTTCGAGCAGAACGCTGTAACGCACACCACTGGGGCACACCGTTTCGCAGTTGCGACAATTCAGGCACAGTCCGGTGTGCTGCATGAACGGCTCGTTGATGATCTGCTTACCTTCCGCGAGTTCGCGAATCAAAAAGATACGCCCGCGCGGCGATTCGGTTTCGAGTCCGGTGAGACGATACGTGGGGCAGTGCTGCAAGCACAAACCGCAGTGCACACACGCCAGCAAATCCTTCTCGCTCGGCGGATCGGGAATGGTAAAACCGGAGGGGATTGTTTTCGTGTCAATCATCGTCAAGTCTTTCCTAGAATATTTCACTTGTGAGTATAATCAGCGACGTGAAAAAACAAAATCCTTTTCAAGACCGTGTGCTCGACCTCGTTCGCAAAATTCCGCGCGGTCGTGTGTTGACCTATGGTCAGGTCGCGCTGCTCGCCGGAACTCCGCGCGGCGCGCGTCAGGTTGGGCGCGTGTTGTATTACTCTGGTCGCCGTGTGCCGTGGCAGCGCGTCATCAATCGCTATGGTGGACTCTCGACGTACAAGATTGGCAGCGGCGCGGAACAACGCGAGTTGTTAGAAAAAGAAGGCGTCAAGTTCAAGGCCGACGGCACGCTTGATTTGAAAAAATATCAGTGGCGACCGAGTGACGCGACGATTGCGAAATTGAAACTCCCCGACGAGGTCGCGTTTCTCATAAATGAAAAGCTGCCGTTTTCAAAATGAATCCAGTAGGGATGACCCGCTGGGTCGCCCCTACGATGTGCCAACCTGTTTATTCAACCGCTTGATCGCATCCAGTTTTTCGCGGTCGCCCACTTTCGCGCGCCCGATGGCGCTACGCAGAATGTGCGTTGTTTGGTCGTAGGTGTTGCGGTCAACCGGGTACGGATGCCCATCCTTGCCGCCGTGCGCGAATGAAAAACGCGCGGGGTCTTTGAACGACGGTTTCGCGCCGTAGACAATTTCCGATAACAACGCCAGCGCGCGGATCGTTTTCGGTCCGACGTTCTTCGCACCGAGCAGTTGCTCAAAATTCTGCGGCTGCGCTTCGTACGCGGATTCGAGCGTGGTCCCGATGCGGTCGGGATTGATCTCCTTCATCAGCACTTCGTGATGGCGCGGCAATTCAAGATGCTGTAATCGCTTTAGCTCCTGCAAATTCTTCCACGGTTTCTCGAGCGCCAATGTCGCGCTGGCGCTGCGCGCGCTTTCTGATTCGTGCGCGATCATATTCAGTGGTCTCGTTTGCGCGCTGGTGACAATGCCCGCGTGCGGTTCGTCCACAAAACTCGCGACCGTCTCGCTCAACCAGTGATAGCGGCGCGCCCAGCCGTTTGATTCATTCATCCCTTGCTGCACCACCGACCAGCGTCCCGCGCGATCAAAAATAAAACTGTGATGATAAATCTGGTAGCCGTCTTGCAGCGCGTTGTTGTCCACCTTCGCGCTCATGCGACTCGCGTAGACCAGACCACTCGGCGCGATTTTTATTTCCGGCGCGAGCGCTTCGATTTCGCTCGGCGTTTTGCGCGAGGTCGCGCCTTTGCCGCCCGCGATAAATAATCCGGTCTCATTCCAAATCGGTTTCCATGCTTCTTTGAGCGCGCCGCAGACGACCGTCGTCACACCGCTCGAATGCCAATCGTAGCCGAGCACGCAGCCAAATGCCTGAAACCAAAACGGGTCGGACAAACGGCGCATCATCTCCAACGAGCCGTACTCGTCCACGATTATCAAAGTCAACTCGCGCGCGAGTTTCACCATGCGGTCGAACAAATACCGCGGGGCTTTACCGCCGTGCAATGGGAGATGTGCTGTGCCGGTTCTGTTCATGAACTCGACTCACTCTCGTTCGGCGCGTCTACATTCACCACGACACTATCCTTGCAGCCACGCGCGACCACCATCACGCAAGGTTCATCTCCGATGCAATTTTCTTTATGAATCACGTTCGGAGGCACCGCGAGAAAATCACCGGGACCGACTTCCGCGCTCGATATTCCGCCGCTGCTCCACGTAAAGCGCGCGCGTCCACTCACGACATAAATTCCCGATTCACAATTTCCATGGTGATGCCAGCCACTCGCGGTGCCCACGGGTGTTTTCACCAGACCGAGCCACAAATGTTCGCTGCCGGTCGTATTTCCCGCAATTGCCGCCATCCGCTGCATCCCGCTCGTCTGCGCGGTCGCGCCGCTCAATTCGCTCGGACGGATTATCTGAATCCCGCCTTTCATCTACACTCCTCCGGCAAATCGCCCCGGATTCAAAATCCCGTTCGGGTCGAATTGTTGTTTGATCGCGCGTATCAATCGCAAGGATGCTCCAACTTCATCCCACACTGGAATTGTTTGCTTGAGCGACACGGGCGCGGACTCGACCATCACGTGCGCGTGAATCGGCGCGAGCATCGCGCGCAATTCTTGTACCGCTCGCGCCGCGTTTGCCGACGTCGCGTTCAATGTCGCGTAAATGATCGCGGTTGCCGCGTGCGCGAAAACGCGCGGCTCGGATAAATTCTGCGTCGCCGCAATTTCCAAAATATTCTCAATCACCGTTGCCAAATCTTTGGGCGCCGCGCCGATTCGCAGCAGTACGGAATCAGGCATCGCGCGCAATGTCTCTGGCAGGTCCGATACCGCGCGCCAGAATAATTCATCCGTAGTGAGGCGCTCGATGCTTCGTGCGTTCGAGTCTCGCGCCACGCGCTTGGAGTCCGCGTCCGCAGCCTGCATCGTCACATTCGCCCCGCCAAAACGCGCGGCGACCAACCAGCCCGCGCTAAATTCGGGCAAGAGCAAGCGCGCGATTTCAGCGTCAAAGAGTTCGAGCGCAAGCGGCGGCGTGTGTAAGTTCCACAGCTTGGGAATCGCCGCACACGCGTCGCGCCAATTCGCGAACGAGGCGAGCAACGTTTGCTCGTGCGGTGGTTTTGGAAATATTTTGAAGGTTGCTTGCGTGATAATGCCGAGTGTGCCCATCGAGCCGACAATCACTTTGGTCAATTCATAACCCGCGACATTCTTCACGACCTTGCCGCCCGCCTTGATCAGCTTGCCATCCACACTCGCGAATTTCAAACCGAGCGTGAAATCGCGCGGCGGACCGTAACGGAGTCGCAGCGGTCCACTCGCGCCGGTCGCGAGTACTCCGCCGATGGTCGCGCGCTGCGGTTGTGGAATGTCGAGGGGCAGAAATTGTCCATTGGGCGCGAGTACGTTTTCAATTGCATCGAGCGTCATCCCCGCTTGAACGGTGATCGTTAAATCGGCAGGTTCGTACTCGATAACATTGTTCAATGCGCTCGTCTGGATCATGGCGTCCATCCGCGCCGGGGACGCGCCGAGATGCTGCATTGTGCCGCCGCCCCACGGAATCACGGCGCGCCGTTCGCGATCACATTCCGCCAGAACACGCGCGAGGTCATCCGCGTCGCGCGGAGAAAAAATCTGCTGCGGCTCGATTCCGCCGAGCGCATAATCGGTGCGAGCCAAATCCGAAATCATAAATCTGCAATCCGCAATCCTAGATCCACATCTCGCCGCCGACTGCCACGCCCGCGCTCAACGTTTTTCGCGCGACTTCGCCGCAGTGCGACCCTTCGGGAATCATTTTACAGGGATTGAAAATCAGCGTCGGCGCAATCGCCGTGCGCAATTTTTTTTGCGCGTCGAGGTCGTCCTGATTGTAGAGCCAATGCATAAATTCCAATTTCTCAACGCCGATGCCGTGCTCGCCGCTGATGGTGCCGCCCGCGTCGA
>JBBSHK010000092.1:0-8639 GCA_038253185.1 Anaerolineae bacterium
CGACTCGCGACGCTGCGAATTCCGTTCAAGCGCCTGGTGTTGAGTTGGCTGTAATGATGCGGAAAAACTTTTTCTCTCTGCTCGATCCAATCATTTCAGCTCAGGCGCGCTCGAACGTGCGGCAAAATTTTTCGCGAATCCTGCGCGCACACGATCCGGCGAACCGCACCTATGAAAATTTCGCCGCGCCGATTCTGCTGATCGGCAGCCCACGTGGCGGCACAACGCTGCTGTCGAATATCATTGGCGCGCACCCGCGCATTACGATTTTCAACGAGCGCTTTACGCGCGGCAAGCCGTCGTATGCGGACACATTCGGCGCGACCAACACCCAGCGCGCGCTGGCGAATTCTTTTTTGCGCTATATTCCACACCGCGTTAAAGGCAACAACCTGCGCTGGGGCATCAAGCTTTGTACCATACACTGGACGCGCGAGGACCTCGACCGCTTTGTGGAAACTTTTCCGCAACTCCAGCTTGTGTTCGTGGTGCGCGACGGACGCGACGTGGTGCTGTCGCTGTTGAAACGCTCGATCGATTTGCGAACACCTGAACAGTGCGTGGGTCGTTGGCTCGAATCGGTCAGCGTTTTCGATTACTTGCAATCGCGCGCACCTGAGCGATTCATGTCCTTTCACTACGAAGACCTCGTGGGCGAACCGGAGGGACAAGTCCGCGCGATTTGCGAATTCATCGGCGAGCCGTTCACGCTTACGCTGCTCGACCCCAAGCAGTGGCCCCGCGTCGGCTCGTACGAAATTTCTCCCGTCACGGCGGACAAGGTGGGCAAATGGCGCGACGGAAATTTTCCGCAACTCCCGCCCGACCTACAGCGCGAATTCGACACCGCCCTTGAGCATCTCGGTTACCAAGTAGAAACCTTTCAGCCGCACATCGCGCGTTGACGCGGCTCACCTTGAATTTCCAAGCGCGAGGCGCGCGTCGCACCGCACTTGTTTTTGTCAGCATCGCCTTTTGCGAATAGAATCAGTCCACGATGCGATTTCTCGTCACCGGCGGCGCCGGATTCATTGGCTCACATTTGACGCAAACGCTCGTCACGCGCGGCACCGCCTCGCACCTTCGCGTGCTCGACAGTTTCGCCACCGGCTCGCGCGCCAATCTCGCGTCGTTTCAGAACGAGGTTGAATTGATCGAAGGCGATCTGCGCGATTTCGATACGGTCTGCCGCGCCACCCGCGACGTGGATATTGTTTTTCACCAAGCCGCGCTGCCCTCCGTTTCGCGCTCGGTCAAAAATCCGCTCGACTCGAACGCCGCAAATATCACCGGCACGCTCAATCTGCTCACGGCGGCGCGCGATGCCGGCGTTCGTCGCGTGATTCTCGCCTCCAGTTCTTCCGTCTATGGCGACACGCCCACGCTGCCCAAAGAGGAATCAATGACCCCCGCGCCGCTCTCGCCGTACGCGGTCACAAAGCTCACCGGCGAACTGTATGCGCGCGTGTTCGCGCAGCTCTATGCACTCGAAACCATCGCGCTGCGCTACTTTAACGTTTTCGGTCCACGTCAAGACCCGACCACGCAATATGCCGGCGCGATTGCCAAGTTTGTCACCTGCGCGCTGCGCGGCGAACCGTATCCGGTGTTCGGTGATGGCGAGCAGTCGCGCGATTTCACTTTTGTCGAAAATGTGGTCGAGGCGAACCTACTCGCCGCGCGCGCGAAAATTGATAAACACGCATTGCTGAATATTGCCTGCGCCGAACGCGCGACGCTGAATCAGCTCATCGCGATTCTCAACGAGTTGACCGCACAAAACCTGCCCACGAAACATTTCGCGCCGCGCGCCGGCGACGTGCGCCACTCACTCGCGTCCATCGAACGCGCCCGCGCGCTCATCGGCTACCACCCGCGCGTGAATTTGCGCGAAGGTCTGGCGCGGACGCTTGAATGGAATCGCGAGTCGGCGGGGGCGCGCTAGTTGGGCAAGCTCCGCTCCACGCGCGTCGAGCAACTGCTCAGGCACACGCTCGACGAATTCGCGAACAAGCCACACGCGCGCGTGCTCGACATTGGCGCGGGACAGGTGGTCGAAAAAAATCATCGCGCCGGCTTTCACGCGCTCGCCGAAACGTACGCGCGCATGATGCAGCGCTGCCAATACATCGGATTGGAAATTGATGCGGCAGGACGCCCGGCGGTTGTCGGCGATGCGCACCGCTTGCCTTTTGCGAGCGGGTCGATGGACGGAGTGCTGCTGGTCTCGGTGCTCGAACATTTGCACGACCCGATTCGCGCGGTGGATGAAGTCTGGCGCGTGCTCAAGCGCGGCGGAATTTTTTTCAGCTATGCGCCGTTCTATCACCCGTACCACGAATCGCCGCACGATTATTTTCGGTTCACCGCCGACGGCTATCGCTACCTCTTGCGCGATTTTTCCGAAATGCAAATCGTCTCCGGGGGGAATTACGTCGCGGTGCTGAATGATGTGATGGCGTACCCACTCAATCGCGCCGGACGCGCCGGGCGCGCCTTTACAAAATTATTTTTGGAATTGCCGCTGAGTCTCGCGTTCCGCACTCTCGATGCACGAATGTCACCGCGCGTCGCCGCCGGTTTTGGCGCGCGTGCGCGCAAATAATCTCGAATGAAGTTAACTTACGTCGCCTATTCTCCGCTCGACCTGCAATCGGCGAATTCGATCCAGACCTTCAACAGCTGCCGCGCGCTCGCCGCGCAATTGGGCAATGCCTTAACAGTGATGGTGCCTCGTTTTCGCGCGCGCGAAGACGAACCCCCCTTCCCCGTTGTAAAAATTTCGCGCGTGCCGCTGAATAAACTCACGCGGGTTCTCAAATCAGCAGTGTGGGGTTACCTCGAGCGTTCGGTGTACGCGTGGCGCGTCGCGCGATACTTAGGCGCGCAGCGCGCCGATATGATCTATACGCGCGACGTGATCTGCGCTTACTGGCTCGTGCACTTGAATTTCCCTGTCATCTACGAAGTGCACGATCTGGAATCGCAGCACCCATCCAAACTCAAAGCAGCGTGGCTGCAAGGAGTGCTCGCGCGCGCGGATGAACGCGCGCTGCGCGGCGCACGCGCGGTCGTTTCTCTGACCCAAACTTTTAAGGATCAATTAGTAGCACGCGGGTGGCAGCCCACCGCGCGCGTGTTCGTGATTCCTGATGCGTTTGATGAAAAGATTTATTTTCCGCGCGAACGCGAAACTGCGCGCCGCCGCTTGAACGTACCGGACGACGCGCTCGTGATCGGTTATGCCGGAATGACCTTTGCGTATCGCCGCCTCGATCTGCTGCTCGATGCTCTGCGACTTTGGAATGAGCCGCGCGCGCGCGCGCTCATCATCGGCGGACGCGCCTTTGAAACGAAAGCATTGAAGCAGCGCGCGCATGAATTGGACCTGAACGGCAGTGTAATGTGGCGCGGGCGCCAAGGCGCGAACGCAACTGCCGACGATCTCAGCGCGGCGGACATTCTCGTGATTCCGGACACTGTGACCGAGGCGACTGCCTCACCGCTCAAGATGTTCGAGTACCTGGCGCTAGGGCGCGCGATTGTGTCGGTGGACCGCCCCGCGCTGCGCGAAATTCTCAGCGAAGAGACAGCGGAATTTTTCCGCGCGGGCGACGCGCAGGATTTCGCCCGCGCACTGCGCGCGGTCGGGGAATCAGTGGAACGGCGCAAAACGATGGGCTTGTGTGGACTGGAACGTGTGCGCGAATTCACCTACACGCGACGCGCCGAAAAAATTATCCAAGCGTGTACAATCGTTGATGGAAAAGCCAGCCGCGCGTGAGCGCGCGATTTCCGCCAGAGCACCTATCGTCGGACCCGGCTGGCTGGCGCGTTTCGCGCGAATCGACCGCGGACTGCTCGCGCTCGCGCTCGTGTTCGTGCTCACGCTGCCGCTGCTCACGCCGCGCGTCGCCGCGTCGGACGAGATCGAATATTTTTCGTACTTGCATTCGCTCGTTTTCGATCACGATCTGGATTTTCGTAATGAGTACGAGCACTTTTGCAATCTGGATCCGCAAGACTGCGCCGACTCGCGCTTTCGCGAAACCTTCCTCGATAACAAAACCCCGACCGGTTTGCAAATCAACTTTGGACCCATCGGCAGCGCGCTGCTCTGGTCGCCGTTTTATCTCGTCGCGCATGGCGTGACACTGGCGTTGAGTGCATCCGGTTCGACGATTCCCGCCGACGGTTACTCTGCCCCATATATTTTCGCGATCTCGTTCGGCTCGCTGCTGTACGGCTGGATCGGTCTGGCGCTGTCTTACCGCATCGCGCGCGAGTACGTCGGCAAAAAAATCGCGCTCGCGGCAACGCTCACTATTCTCTTTGCGACGAACGCGGTTTATTATCTGTACATCGCGCCCGCGATGAGCCACGCGCCGTCGCTCTTCGCCTCTGCGCTGTTTGTATTCGTGTGGTTCCGCACGCGTGAATCGCGCGCCGCAGGTAATTATCGCGCGTGGGCGCTGCTCGGCGTGTGCGGCGCGTTGATGACAATGGTGCGCGAGCAAGAAGCAATCTTCGTTTTGCTCCCACTCGTTGAGAGCGGCTTCAAGTTACTTACCGCCAAGAACGCGGAGAACGCGAAGATAAAAAGAGAAATCCCTTTGCGCTCTTGGCAGTTCAATTATCTCGCCGGATTCGCGACAATGCTCGCGACGTGGTTCCTCGCGTTTACGCCGCAATTCGCCGTTTACAAAATTCTGAATGGGAATTTTCTGCCCGCAAAAGATGTCACGCAAAAGTTTACTTTTGACGGCGCGCACCTTGGCGAGGTGCTCTTTTCAAACCTGCACGGTTTGTTTTCGTGGACGCCAATCACTCTGTTCGCGGTACTCGGACTGTTCTTATTATCGCGGCGCGACCGCGTGCTCGCCCTCGCGTTCGTCATCGCGTTTGCGGCGGAATTGTATCTGCTCGGTTCATTCTCGACGTGGTTCGGCGGCGCGGCGTTTGGCATGCGACGTTTTGTAAATTGCACCGTGCTGTTCGTCATCGGACTCGCGATGCTAATTGAAACTCTGCGCGCGCGTGTGCCACTCCCCGCGCTCGCGACTATCGGCGCGCTGTTCATCCTTTGGAATTTATTTTTTATCGTGCAGTTTGCGACTGGTATGATTCCACGCGCGCAGCCGATTGAATTTTCTACACTGGCGTACAATCAAGTGTTCATTGTGCCGCCGCGTCTCGCCGACCTCGCCTACCGCTTTGTGACCGCGCGCGCGACTTTTTACAAAAAGTAGTTCCGTCATTTCAATCCGCAATCTCGTAGCGAAGCGAAGATCCCGCGTTCGCTGCGGGACGCACTCCGTAATTCCGATGTTCTCTCCCGACCTGCTCGAAATCTTGCGCTGCCCCACCGATCACGCGTGTTTGGAATTGCGCGAGGACGAGTTGGTGTGCACGCGCGGCGGAGAAAGATATCCGGTGCGCGACGGCTATGTCGAAATTTTGCCGCGCGCCGAGTTTGAGCATACGACGCAGTATGTTGACGACGCAGGCAGCGCGATGCTCGATTACCGCGAAATCGGTCCGCCGCTGCTCTCGGCAAAAATCAAAAATGATCTGCTCAATGAATTCATCCGATTTGATCCCAACGACGTGGTGCTCGACCTTGGCTGCGGCAATGGCAAATTCGCTTATTGGAATCGCGGTCGCGTGACAACAATAATCGGGCTTGACCTCGCGCCGTGGTTTGCTGAACGCGCGAAAGCCGAACTGCCGCTGTTGCGCGGCGACATTCGCGCGCTGCCGTTCGACGACGCGACCTTTGAGAAAATTTATTCGATCGATGTGCTGGAACATCTCACGGCGGAGGATATTGCGCGTGTGCTCGACGAAGCGCGGCGCACATTGAAACCGCGCGGGCGCTTTTTTGTTTTCTCGAATACGCGCGAGCGTCCGACACTGCATTGGGCAATGACGCCGCAGCGCGCGCTGACAAATTGGCTCAAGGCGCGCGGCACGATTGACTTTCGGCGCGACGATTGGCGCAAGAGCGATCACCTCAAAGCGATTGCGACCTATGAGCAACTTGAAGCGACTTTTCGCGCGCACGGATTCGCGGTCAGACGCGTGGCGTTCTGGAACGGTTTTTTTCAGGGTTGGGTCGAGAATGTATTTATGAAACTGGGCGAACGCGCGCTCAGCCGACGCGCCGCGGGACACGATGAATTGGAGCAGCAAGTAGTGGCTCGCCAGCGCGTGCGCGCCAAGTTGAACTCGAATACTTCCGCGCGATGGCGCGCGCCGTTGAATGTGATGACGAGTGTGATGGGTCTTGATCTCAAGTTGTTTGCTCATCTGCGCGCGGGACCATACTTTTTGTTGGCAGAGAAAACTGCCCCCGCCCTTTCTCCCTCCCCCGTACAACGGAGAAGAGCTAAGGAGGGGACAGCATGAATCTCCTTTACGTCGCGCACACGGAATCTCTGCCCGGCTCTCACGGCGGCGCAGTGCATGTGCTCGAAGTGAGTCGGCAATTGGCGCGACGCGGGCATCAGCTCACGGTGGTTGTTAACCGTGAGCCACACCAGCCGCCAGAAGAATGGCTCGACAATTTTCGCCTGCTGCGTTTGCGCGTGCGCTCGAAATATCTGCTGTTCACTTTCGAGTCCGCGCTGCGAAGGTTGATCGACGCGACCCAGCCCGAGGTGGTAATGGAGCGCTATTACAATTTCGCGGGCGCAGGCATTGCCGCGGCGCGCGCGCGGGAACTTCCATCATTGCTCGAGGTGAACGCGCCAATGGTGGACCCGCGCGGCTCGACCAAAGCGCGTGTCGACGCGCTAAGTTTAGGTTGGATGAAACGCCGCGCGTTGTGGCAAGCCGGCACCGCGACGCGCATCGTGACCCCGCTCGCTGTAACGATCCCGCCGGAGATTACGCGCGCCAAGATTCGCGAAATCCCTTGGGGCGCGAATGTCGAACTATTCGATCCGGCTTCGCTCGATCGAGAACGCGTGGCGCACTTGCGCGCGCAATTGAATCGACAGGCGCGCCGGGTGGTCGCCTTTCTCGGTTCGTTCCGCCCGTGGCACGGCGTGCGCGAATTCATCCATGCCGCGCAGCTCCTCGTGCGCAGCCGTGACGATATTCTTTTTCTGATGATCGGTTCAGGAGAGTTGTTCGATGAGACGCGCGTGTGGGTACGGCACAGCGGCTTGAGCGAGCGAATCATTTTAACGGGCGCGGTGCCCTATGACGAGGTGCCCTACTATCTCGCGCTGGCGAATGTGGGTGTGGCGCCGTTCAACACCGCCGCGCATACCGCGCTGCGCGCCGGTTTCTATTGGTCGCCGCTCAAGGTGCATGAATATATGGCGATGGCGCTGCCGGTGATTACGATTGATATTCCTCCGCTCAACCAAATGGTGCGTAACGAACGCGAAGGCTTGCTGTACCGCGAGGGGGACGCCGCCGCACTGTGCGCGCAGATTGAACGATTAGTGGACGATGGCGAGTTGGCGCGGCGATTGGGTCAAGCCGCGCGGGCGCGCGTAGTGGAAGAATTTTCGTGGCAAAAACATGTGGAGCGCTTGGAGCCGGTGCTGGAAGAATGTTTGATGAACAAGCCGCGATAATTTGACGTCTTTATTATTTTTCTGTAGAGACCTGAGCTATGCCCATCGATAACGAACGCCAGACGAAAGCTAAAGAATACGCGCGCATCCGGCGTCGGCTGTACGTGGTGGATTTGGCGCTGACCGCGCTCGCGCTGCTGTTCGTTTTATTCAGCGGATTGTCCATGTGGCTGCGCGAGGTGGTGTTTTCCGTTTCGCGCGATCCGTGGATTTCGACCGCGCTCTTTTTCGTCGTCGCCTTTTTCGCGTACGGAATTTTGTTTGCGCCGCTCACTTATTACCGCAGCTTTGTGCTGCCGCACCGCTACGGTCTGTCCACACAAACGCTGCGCGCGTGGTTGGGGGATGCGACCAAGGGTGCGCTGCTCGGCATCGTGCTCGGCGCGCTCGTATTGGAAATCATCTATTTCATTTTGCGCGCCGCGCCGGAATTATGGTGGCTGTATGCGACCGGCTTTATGTTGCTCTTTTCCGTCGTGCTGGCGAATCTCGCGCCCGTGTTGATCTTCCCGCTCTTTTTCAAATTCAAGCCGCTCGACGATCAAGAGCTAGTCGCGCGTTTGCTGAAACTCGCCGAGCGCGCGAAAACGCGCGTGCGCGGGGTTTACACCATGATGCTGTCGGAGAAAACCACCGCGGCGAATGCGGCATTTATGGGACTCGGCAATACGAAACGGATTGTGCTCGGCGATACGCTGTACCAGAATTATTCACACGACGAGATCGAGACGATTCTGGCGCACGAGCTGGGACATCAAGTCCACAATGACATTGTGTCAGGCATCGCGGTCGAAACGATTCTGACTATCATCGGCTTTGTGGTCGCGGACTTAATGCTGCGCGCGGGTGTGGAGTTTTTTCATTTTAGCAGCCGCGCGGACCTCGCCGCGCTGCCGCTCTTGGGTCTCGCGCTGAGCGCGTTCGGTCTCGTCACGATTCCACTCGGCAACGCCTACTCGCGCTGGCGCGAAACGCTCGCGGACGAATATGAGCTGCGAGCGACGCAGAACGCGGGCGCGTTCATCAGCGCGATGGAGAAATAGGCGAACC
>JBBSHK010000093.1:0-8627 GCA_038253185.1 Anaerolineae bacterium
ACATGAGACCAACGGCACACACCAGACGATACACCAGATAGGGCGTGTCGTGTGAGATAGTTGATATCGTACATTTTGCACGAAATCTAGATCTTAAAAGTGACCGCAAGAGTAGCCACCGATCGGGATACACTTCCGCCCTTCTGCCCCGGACGCAAAGCGCGGGTCGCAGCGCCATGTCAACGGGATCGTGCGTTGCCCCGGATGATTGGCTGGGTGAGCTGAATCAATTTGGCCGCGTGTACCTGCGAGCCTGCGATACGTCCCGAGGGAGGAACTGGCGTGGGGTCGTCCGAGTTCGGCTGGGAAAGTGCCGGAGCTGTGTTAGACCGCATTGGAGCTCCTGCTCAGTCGGTATCTGTTGTCGCGAAGCTTATGATACGAAACTGAGTAACCTTTCTTTTTATGCGCGCGCATAACAGCACGATGTAGGACTCATTCACTCCTCATCTGTGCGGGAAATTCGTTCAAGGGCAAGCGGGTCCAGGATGACAATTTCTTTGCGCTGGATGTCAATGATGCCCTGATGCTTGAACTGGTTCAACGTGTGGGTGATCGTCTCGCGATAGGTGCCGATGAAGTCCGCGAGGTCTTGATGTGAAAATCCCATAATCGGATTCCCACCCTTTTCTTGCAGCCGTAGGAGCTGCGCAGCAAGTCGCGTTGACACATCCATGAACGAAAGTTCGGTCAGTCGCTTTTGTGATTCGAGCAACCGTCGTCCGACAATGTGCAACAGGTGCAGCGTGATATGTGGGTGCCGCTGGAGCAAGCGCTCGACATCGCTGCGGCTCATCACACAAATGAGTCCGGGTTCCAGTGCTTCGGCAAATGTCTCGTACATCCCCTGCCCAATCACTGTCATCTCGCCAAATACCGTACCGGGTTCCAGAATATCAATGATTAATTTTTTCCCCTCCGCCGAGAGGCGGTACAACTGAACGCGCCCTTCTTTCAAGATGAAAAGTGCCTCGCCCGTTTCGCCCGGCATATAGAAGAGCCGCCCGCGTTGACACGCCGTCATCGCCAGGGTACGCTCGAACTCCGCCAGCTCCTCGCGCGGGATGCCGTGGAATAATTCATTTTCGGTCAAATATGCGATTTTAGTTTTTGGGTTTGTCATAGATTTACCGCCTCTTCCGAAGCGTGTAGAACTTTTCCTCGCACGATGTAACGCGCATTTCTCATTTGAATTTACCGTCTTACGCAATGTGCAACTTATTCGCGTTTTCAACTGTCATTTCGAGGAGCGCAGTCTGCGACGAGAAATCTCAGCGTGAGGCGCATCGAGATTTCTCACTTTGTTCGAAATGACAAAAAGAGTTGCACATTGGGTCGTCTTGTTTTTTCCTTTATTACCAGCCCGAAAATCATTGTTCCCAAGAATATCCGGAAAGCGATACTCGGCATTGAGACGCTGTTAACAATTGATTGTGTGAAGGCGTAGAAATCAACGGCGGAACTGAGATACAGATAACCTACAAGTCCCATCAGCACCGCGCGAGAAGCGGGCGAAGCGGTGGACGTGCGCGCTGCCCATACGCCCGGCACGAGCGATGCTACCCCAACGCCAGCCGTTCGCAAAAGAAAATCCATTTGTGGGTTGCTGACAATGCCAACCACCCCCAACATTTTCGATGGAAGAATTAGCAAGCCAAAAGCCGAGAGCGCCAAAAGTAAAGTGGTGAACATGATGATGTACTTGAGCATCATTTTTCCGCCGTCTGGTAAATCGCTATGTTGCCAAACACAGATTATACGCCGAACGCGAGCACGCGAACAGGTCATGGATGTTAGATTACAGACCGAAGTCCATATTCAATGTAAAATCGGCGCCAAGGAGGATTGATGTCAAAGAAGAAATCGGACGCGATTGGCTCCCAGATTAGCACACATCCTTCAGAAACGGATATTGCCGCGCTGCAAGCGGCGGAGAAAAGCATTATTGGCAAGCCGGTGCCGGTCTGGTTTCATGCCGATTGGTGAACGGTCTGTCCAGCGCTCAAGCGCGAAGGCACTGTGCGTGCGGCGATGAACTGCATCGCAGCAAAGACAGTATGAGAGCAAGGTCAATATCATTATGGTGAATGTAGATGTGCCTGAGGCAAATCCTTATCTCTCCAAATATAATGTGCGCGGCACGCCGAGCTTCGTTCTCTTCGATGCACACGGCAAGGTCGCCATGTCGTTTGGCGGCTGGCCCGGTTCCAATGCGGTGGCACGCGCGTTCGATCAAACGTTGGCGCGCCCTTGATTTGCTCTGATTCGGATGAAAAGAATTAGAATGAAATCGCGACGCCGAACAGTTTTACATTCTCATCCCACCACTCATACCATTATGCAAACGAAGGCGCGTTTGCAAGTAGTCGTCAGCCGTCACTGCTTTTCGTGCCAGCAATCGGTTGAAATCGCGCACACTTTGGCGCGCGAATTTCCAAAACTCTGTGTGCAAATCATCAATCTGGATGAACCGTGTGCAGTGAAGCCAAAAGTCGTGTTTGCCGTCCCCACTTTCTTACTGAATGATCGGATTGTCTCATTGGGCACTCCTTATCTTCACGACATTCGCAACCGGATCGAAAAGGCTCTGGCAGTAGATGAATAAGCCAGTCGGCGCGTATGCGCGCCCAGAGCATAACTCGATGCCATTCCCGCGTTGGCCCGTGGATTCCATTCCGGCAGTGACGACGGACCAAATGCGTGAAGTGGATCGCGCAATGATCGAGGATTTTCATATTTCCCTCGCGCGCATGATGGAGAATGCCGGACGGAATCTTGCCGAGCTCGCACGCTTAAACCTTGGCGGACGCGTCGAGCAGCGTGCGATTGTGGTGCTCGCCGGTCGCGGCAATAACGGCGGCGGCGGATTGGTTGCCGCGCGCCATCTTGCCAACTGGGGGGCGTGGGTGACGGTCGTTCTAGCCAGCGAAGCCTCCGGTCAAAAATCGGCTGCGCAAGAGCAACTCGATATTTTAGAACGAATGGCAATCAACATCTTGCCCGCTCATGCCGTCGGCTCTTTGTTGGAACGTGCCGATTTGATCCTCGATGCCCTTGTCGGATATGGCTTGAACGGCGCGCCGCGTGGTGTCACGGCGGAGTTAATCCGCCTTGCAAATGCGGGTCAACGGATAATTATCGCGCTCGACACACCTTCGGGCTTGGACACGACAAACGGAGAAATTTTTGACCCTTGCATCCGCGCGCACGCCACCCTGACGTTGGCATTGCCGAAAACCGGATTGGTCAAACCCGAAACGCGCGCGGTCGTGGGCGAATTGTATCTCGCGGACATCAGCGTGCCGCGCGCAGTGTACGAACAATTGGGCATTCACGCGCCGTATATTTTCGCGGAAGCCAGCATCGTGCAACTCGTGTCGCAATGAGCGGATGTGGGATGTGTCCGAGATTTTTCCTCTTGACGTTTCTGGTTCTGCCAATGCTCATGGCGTGCGCCGCCAATCCCACAGCCGCGCACCAAGCAACGGTCACGCCGAAAGTTGATGCGCCACCTCGTGTCACACCCGCATTGATGCAGCCGACGAATACATTGACGAATGCCGTCGCCGAAGTCGTGCCGGACTATTCCAGCGAGTGGCGAACCGATTTTGCAAAGTTCACGGTGCCGCTCAATCAAATCATCTCCGGCGGTCCACCCAAAGGCGGCATCGGCGTGGACGCCGGCATCTGCGCGCTCTTCAATCCCAAATTCATCTCTTCCGCAGAAGCGAGCCTTTGGCTCCCAGAGAATGAGCCGGTGATTCTCTGGGAATTGAATGGCGACGTGCGCGCATACCCGATTCAAATTCTGATCTGGCACGAGATTGCGAATGACGTCGTCGGCGGTGTGCCCGTCGTCATCACCTATTGTCCGCTGTGCAATTCGGCAATTGTTTTCGAGCGCACGGTCGCAGGCGAGCGAACCGCGTTCGGCACGACCGGGCGACTGCATTACAGTGACTTGGTGATGTACGATTCGACGACCGAATCGTGGTGGCAGCAACTAACGGGCGACGCGATTGTCGGCGCGCGCGCCGGAATGAAATTGACCATACTGCCCTCGCAAGTGATCGCGTTCGACGATTTCAAGACGCGCTTTGCCGATGGCAAGGTGCTCTCGCGCGACACGGGCATGTCGCGCCGCTATGGCATCAATCCTTACACCGGTTATGATTCCAGCGAGACACCATTTCTTTACGCGGGTCCCCCGACGCCCAAAGGTCTGAAACCGCATGAACGCGTCGTCATCGTGCAGCAGGAACAGAATGTAACTGTGTACGCGTATAGCCTGTTGGCTCAAGAGCATGTCGTGAACGATCTCGTTAGGAATCAGCCCGTTGTTATTTTTTGGAAAGCCGGGACTGCATCGCCGCTCGATACATCGAACATTAGCGCGGGACGCGACATTGGCGCGACCGGTGTTTTCGATCCGCGAGTTGATGGGCGACCGCTCACGTTTGAGGCGCGCGATGAAAAATTTTTAGATCGCGACACGCAAAGTGTGTGGGACATCACCGGGCGCGCGATTGGAGGCGCACTGCAAGGCAAGCAATTGACGCCGCTGGTGCACGGCGATTTCTTCTGGTTTGCGTGGGCGGCGTTTCGACCCGACTCGAAAATTTATCAACCCGCCACGCCGTAAGTCCAGGCATCCATTCCCCCACCCTCCTTCTCAAACTCACCTCAAATCTATGTGCCAGATTACAAAACTGGTGTGCCGCAGATTACAGAACTAACCGCGCGTGAGCAGTAGAATCCACTCGAGGAAATGCGGGCTTTAATCAACACAATTCGATTTTTGAAATAAGGAGGGTCCAATGCCTCGCGCGCTCTTTTTATGCTCAGCCACATTACTGTTCGTCTTGGTTCTAGGATTGAGTGGAGCATCGCCGACCCTCGCGGCAGACCCGCCGAGTCTGAAAGTCGTTTCGCCCGCGAATGGCGATACGATAACGACTACCGATATCCCGGTCACCGTTCAAGTTTCCAATTTCGTCGTGTCGGCGGCTGATGTCGGGATGCCCGACAAGCCCAGCGAAGGGCACGTCCACGTAATGATTGACGGCTCGCACATGGGCGTATTGTTTAATTTTTACACCACGCCCACCTTCACCCTGTCAGGCAAAGGGGTAAAGCCCGGACTGCACACGCTCGTCTTTGACCTCGCAACCAACACGCACGTGGATCTGGAACAGACCGCAGTGCAGGTCAAGATCAATTACCAACCGACGAATGCTGACCCTGCGCCCGCGCCCGTCGCCAATGCGGGCGTGCCTTCGGTAAAGATCCTTTCGCCGAAAGACGGCGAGACGGTCGGTCCCAAAATCACATTTCAGGTCCAGCCGACCAACTTTACGCCCGACGAACGGCTGGAAGGCAAGGCGAACATCGCGGGCTATGGACACTATCATGTGTTCGTAGATATGAGCATGGCCATGATGATGCCGAGTGGCACCGAAACGCCAATGGCGAACGAGACGCCGGGCGCGAGTCACATGATGGGAATGATGAACATGGCGGGCATGGTGCTGATGCCGGGCAACAACACCTTTACGATTGACCTGAGCGCGTGGCATAATGGCAAACACGTCATCATCGTCGAGCCGGTGCACAACGATCACACTTCTATCGAAGGCGCGCAGCACGCGATGGTCACCATCAGTTTGCAAGGCGCAGCGGGAGCAGCGCCCGCTGCACAACCCACCGCCACCGCGCCTGAGGCAGCAACGGCAACAACGGCGGCGAGTGCCACTGCGACTCCAACTGCGCCCGCGCCGACATCGGTGCCGACGACCGGTGGCGATTTCGGGACATCGCTGCTCTTGTTGATAATTGTGGGTGTGCTCATCCTCGCAGCGGGTTTGGTGCTGCGGGTATTACCTTTGCGCCATCGCTAGGTACGGCGAGCGCCGATTTCAAAAAAGTTGGGGAGGGCTGTTAGGCGACCCTCCCCATTTGTTATGAGCAATGAAGAACATAAGTGTACGAGCGAATGGCTTGACATCCAAACTGATGCTGTTGCTCTTTGTTTTATGCGCGCTTGCGGCATGTGGACCGGGCAGCGCCGTCGCAAACAGTCCTCAACCCGCACCAACCCCGTCGAACGCCATTTCCACTCCCGCCACGCTGCCAGCCACACCAACTCCAGTTCCACCAACTGCGACTGTCGTAATTCAGCCAACCCCTGTCGCGATTTCTGCCAATAGGGTTGATGTCAAAGTTGTCGAACCCTCGTTCAAGCCTCCGCAAGCGTGGACCTTTGATCCCATCACGATCACGCTCAAGGTGAATACCAAAATTCATTGGACGAATACGGGCGCGATCTTGCACACAATCACTGCGGATGACAAGCAGACCTTTAATTCTGGCGATTTGCAACCGCAGGCGGAATTTGATTTCACCCCGACGCGTGCAGGCACAATTGCGTACCACTGCAATTATCATCCGTGGATGACCGGGACAATAATCGTGCAGCCGTGAGAACGCGCAAAATTGTGTGCAGGCAACTCTCTCATTGTTTCTCGCCCGCTGGCACCATCTCGCTCTTCATTTCAGCTAACCGCTGCTCGGCGTCTTGGCGGTTCAACACGCCAATCAGTACCCCATCGGGATCCGTAATCAACACCGAGCCAACTTTTCGCTTTTGCATTTTTTCGACAAGCGTGTCCAAATCGTTATTCGGACGGAACGTTGTCGGACCTTCCTCCATCACTTCTTCTACACGCGTATTCGGATCGGCATTCCAAATATCGCGCCGCAGACGACCGAGCACCTGAGACTTTTCATTCACGACGATACAAATCTTCCAGCCAGTTGCTTGCGCTCGCGCGTGTACATTGCCCACGCGTTCGCCTACATGCGCCGTCGGCACATCGCGTCGTACCACGTCGAGCGCAGTGATTTCTTGCGCCATTGCACCTTCCATCGGCAGACCCGCCGCCCACCAATCCATTTTGCCCGGTTTGTATTCGTACACCTCTTGAAAGCCGAGCGTTTCGAGCCGCGCCGCGGCTCGTGAGCTCAGGTCTCACTCGTAATCGTGGCAATACGTAATCACCGCGCGCGTGCGCGCCGATATGCGCCGCACGTGGTGACCAACGCCAATGTCGTTTGCTGCAATGCCTTTTCAAGTAGCGTCCACGGCGCGGCTTTATTCACCACCCATTCAAAGTAAGGGTCATATTTTTCGCGTGTGATGTTGCGCGTTCGCTAAAGTGCTTCACTATTGCTCAGCGCCATCTTGTACCCCACTCGTTGTTTTTTCCAACCGTTTGCTCAAGCCGCGCACATTGCCCAGACAACAAGAGCCTTGTGGGTTGCGCAAATCACACGCGCATTGATCGGCTTGAATCCCTGTATTGATATCGTCCAAGATGGAGATGCGCATCTCAGGCGATGCATCGCGAATTTCCCCGACCGTATGCCTAAAGCAATAGCACACGAATACCTCATCAACATCCGGTTCTTTTTGATAGACTCGCTCGCGAACCTGTTCGACGTTGAAACTTTGCGATCCATCCAACGTAAAATAAACGACCGGACAAGTGGCTGTGCGACAAAAAAGATATTGGACGTTTTGTACTTGGCGCAACGTTACGGAGAGCAGGGCTTTAACCGTTTGCCCCTGCACGGGCTTGCCTCTTGCTCCGCAGACCGCGCACGCAGTCACTACGCGTGGAGCGCGTTCGAGTGTTGCTAAAGGCAGTTCACATACTTCGCTGCCTGCCGTGGGACGCGAACAACAGGTTTCATTCATCGAGATAACTCCTACTGTGGGCGAGCGTGTCCCTCGCTACGTACTCGCTGACATGCTGGTTCATGTCACCCTTACGGTTCACCATACACTTGGATCTCAACCGCGCCGGTGTTTCCACCGCTGGTTGAGACCGCTTCAAAGCGCAGCCGTTTCGCCGTAAACCGCGTGTCGAAATAATAAGTCTGGTTCGCATCCGCGAGCGTGAACGGTCCAAAAGTCTCGCGCTGATCCGTCACGATGCGGAATGAATTGATCTGCGCTGAACTGCCCATCGTGCGCGTCCAGAGCCCAATGCGCGCCACTTGTGTTTTCTGCGCGAGTTCGATTTCTATCCACGCCTTGTCGCCATCGCCATTCGACGACCACTGCGTCGCGGGATTGCCATCAATCGCTTTGTTCGCCCCATAGGTTGATTCATTGTCCCCGTCGCCAAAATTGCTGCTCACTCCTACCACGCGCGCCCCAGCTTGAAGTGAGGCGAGATTCGCGTTGACGTTACTATTGGGATTCAGCTGACTCGGCGTGCGGAATGTCAATTCCTGACTGCGGTAGAGCGTGCCGTCTGCGCCGCTGTCTTGGAGCCGCGCATAGTACACGGTGTCGGGCTTGAGCCTGGTCAAAAGGGGATGATGGTTAGTGTGCGCGCCACCCGCCATATCACTGTCGGTGGCGATTTGACCATAACTGTGCGTCGTCCCGTACACAACTGCGCAGACGACCGGCTGCCGCGTGCTGATGAGCACCGTTGCAGACTCGGTCGTGATGTTTGTAAATTCCGGACCCGAATCGAGAATGTCCGACAAGGGGCGCACGTTGGCTTCGACGATTGTCGTCGGGACTGCGGTGGTCGCGCCGGGCGTGCACGCGGCGA
>JBBSHK010000094.1:0-8572 GCA_038253185.1 Anaerolineae bacterium
AGAGATCGAGCAGGTGGCGCAAGATTTAGCGCAAGATGCGCTGCTGACGATTCTCAAACATGTCGATGATTTTCGCGGCGAGAGCAAATTCACAACCTGGGCGTATCGCTTCGCCATCAATATGTCGCTGGTCGAGGCGCGCCGCCAACGCTGGAAGACCTTGTCGCTCGACAATATTATGGCGAATGCCGAGTTGCCCGATTTTCAATTCGAGGACGAGAATGCGCCGAACCCGGATCTCGCCACACGGCAGCAGGACATCTGGGAGACGCTGCGCGAAGTGATCGATACCGAATTGACGCCGCGCCAGCGCGAGATTTTGATCGCGATCGGATTTGAAGATGTGCCGATGGATGTGGTGACCGAAAAGTTGGGGACGAATCGGAATGCCGTTTACAAAATGCTGCACGACGCGCGCACCAAATTGAAAAAGAAATTGGAAGAGAGAGGGTTTGGCGTCGACGAAATTCTCGGCGCTTTTCAATCAGGAAGTCGCACGTTGGCGGTGTAAGATTCTAGCTGCTTATGCAACTCATAGGCGAGTGGAGCAACCCGTGAGCACTGAACAAATTGCGCGACTTATCCACCGGATCGCGCACACCCACGACGACGAAATTGATTGTGGCGATGGGGCAGAACTTTCGCCCCAGATTGTCGATGCGTTGCTGGCGGAACAAGATGCCGCCGAGCGGTGGGCGCTCTTGCAACAGCACCTGGAACAATGCTCGACCTGTGAGCAAGAATTTGTGCTTTTGATGAACTGCGCCGAGATGGAAGCGAATGGGACCTGGCCCACGATCAGTTACTTGCTCGAACAAGCTACGCGACGCGATTTGAACGCGTGAGGTCAAGCAACTCTAATTGGTTTACGCGGAAATACAAATCGGGCGCGCTTACGTAGGATGAAGTGTCTGGTTGCTTCTAACAATCAGACTCGAATGTAAACTCGCCGAAGGGTTTCACCTCCTTTCCCCTTTCGGCGATCTCAACCCCGTCCCTCTGTGGGCGGGGTTGAGTTTTTGATGCGAATGGTTCGCGCTTGTCCGTTGACTTGACACGTTAGGAAAATGGCGTATAATATCGGCGTATAAGTTGAGCCGCTCGCTTTCATTTCCCTAGATTGGACTCGCTCTTGCGCCGTTTGGCACGTCCGTCGACCACTAGCGCCCGCAACTCAAACTCCAACCGCCGAAAGATTTCCCAGCTCCCTGATTCGTTGCTGCTGCTGTTTGAAGAGTACCTGCAGCGTTCGGCGCTTGCTCCCGCGACGGTCCGCAATTATTTAGCGGACGTGCGCGGTTTTGTGCGTTGGCTGCAAACGCATCGCCCGCGTGCGCTCGCCCTGCCTCATCCGACTGACTTTCAACACTACCGCGATCATCTCATCACCGATACGCAGCATTTGCCCGCGACGGTGAACCGCCGACTGCAGGCGCTGCGTATGTTTGGTCGCTGCTTGCACGAAAAGGGTCGCGTTGAAAAAAATCCGGCGAGCGCGATTCAATTGGTTCCAAATGGTCACAATGAAAACATCCAGCCGCGCGTGCTCGACTATGACGAAATCCAACGCCTCATCGTCGCGGTCCGCGCGGGCGCGCGTCCGAGTCTGATGCATCGCGATTACGCCATCATCGAATTGATGCTGCAGGCGGGATTGCGCGTGAACGAAGTCGCAGCATTGACGATTGACGACATCGTGCCGACCCGCGAAGGGATGCGCCTGCTCGTGCGCGGCGCGGCGCAAGATCATTACCGCGAAGTGCCGCTCAACGAAACGCTTGCCCGCGCGCTGCGCGAATATATTCAGGTGCGTCCCGCGCTGTTGGAGGTGGATCAACTTTTTGTGAGCCAGCGCGGGCAGCCGCTCTCTATGCGCTCGGTGCAGCGACTGGTCGAATCCTACGCGCAAGCCGCGCAGTTGGACGAGGTGTGCGCGAACAGTTTGCGCCACACCTGCGCGAAAAAAATGCTCGACGAAAATCAACCGCCGCATCTCGTCGCGCAATGGTTGGGGCACAAGCACGTTGAATCGCTAAATCGGTATCGGTGAAATAAAATAAGGGAACCGCGGAAATATGGAAGCAGGTTACACTGCCGTTATTCAGCGCGATGGTAAATGGTGGATCGGCTGGATCGAGGAGATTCCAGGCGTCAACTCTCAAGGTAATACGCGAGAGGAGTTGATAGAAAACTTGCGTTCCGCCGTGGGAGAGGCATTGGAAATGAATCGTGCAGATGCTCTTACTGCTGCTTCGGGCGTATACGAAGAAGTGGCCATCTAACAAATGAAGCGGCGAGAACTGCTCGCTCATCTTTCAAGACAGGGTTGTGAGTTGCTTCGCGAAGGTGCGAAACATTCTTGGTGGGTTAACATCGCGAATGGACGAAAAAGTGCTGTGCCTCGCCATACGGAAATCAGCAATGTGCTTGCAAGGAAAATCTGCCGAGACCTGGGAATTCCTGAACCGTGAGTGATGAGATAATTAACAATTTGGATCCCGAAGAGCGTGAAATATTGGAATCATATGAGCGGGGTAAATGGCATTCCGTTCCAAATTGGCAGGAGCGATTGCCTGAATACCAGGCGGCGGCTCGAGCCGCGCTTGAACGCGACGGATTCGTCAGCCTCGCGTTACCAACCGAAGATTTGAAAGAAATTCAACAGCGCGCGGATCAGGCGGGTGTTCCCTCCGATATATTTATTGCTGACCTTGTGCACTGCTTCATTGCGGGACAATTGGTCGAGCGTTAGTCGTTTGCATTTACTCGTTACTCAGTCCTCAGTACTCTTAACTTTTCTCGTCGAGGTGTAAATGGAAATCAAAGATTTTTCAGCCGTTCGTATTTCGCTCGCTTCTCCGGACCAGATTCGCTCGTGGTCACACGGCGAAGTCCTGAAGCCGGAGACGATCAATTATCGCCGCCTGCGCCCTGAGCGCGACGGATTATTCGACGAACGCATTTTCGGTCCCACGCGCGACTGGGAATGCTACTGCGGCAAGTACAAAAAAGTCCGCTACAAGGGTATGATCTGTGAAAAGTGCGGCGTGCAGGTCGCGCCCTCGCGCGTGCGCCGCGAGCGTATGGGTCATATCGAACTCGCGGCGCCGGTCGCTCACATCTGGTACACGCGCCGTGTGCCGTCGTATCTCGGTCTGCTGCTCGACGTGTCGCGCCGCAATCTCGATCGCGTGCTCTATTTCGCTCAGTACATCGTAACGCATGTGGACGAAGGCGCGCGCACCAAGGCGCTCCATCGGCTGGAGGAGGAACTCGATCACCGCGTCGCCAAAGAGACCAAGTCACTTCAGGACAAACTTGAGCGCAAGCAGCTCGACGTCGAAGAAGAAATCGAAAAACTTGAGAAAAAGACCGAAGCGCAAATTCAGAAACTCGAAGAGCAGTTGGCGGAACGCACGGACGAAATCGTGACCGCGGGGAAAGCGATTGAACGTCGCCTCGAAGATCGCGGCAAAGAGGTCCGCAAGGCGATTGTGTTTGAGCCGACCGGCAACACGATTGTCGAAGAGGGCGAAGAGATCGCGCCAAAGCATCGCAAAAAGTTGAACGAGGTGATGCAGGCGCGCATCGCCGAAATCGAAAAAGATATTCGCGCCAAGCAGCGCGATCGCCGCTCGGACCAGCAGGGCAAGCGCGACACCTTGCAAGCGTCTCACGATAAAGACGCCACCGGCATCGAGTCGCAAATCGACGAAAAGATGTCGGCGCTGCGCGCGGAATACGAGCCCAAGTTCGACGAGCTTAAAGCGATTCAGGTCAAAGAATTTTTGCCCGAGTCGCGCTATCGCGAATTGCAGGAGCGCTGGGGTCACGTCTTCAAAGCGGCGATGGGCGCGGAAGCGGTGCTCGAAATCGTGCGCCACTTTAATCTCGACGAAATGGCAAAGAGCTTGCGCCGCGATATTCGCAGCACGCGCTCCAAGCAGCAGCGCAAAAAGGCAATCAAGCAACTGCGCGTAGTCGAGTCGCTGCGTAAATCCAGCAATCGTCCCGAGTGGATGGTGCTCACCGTTCTGCCGGTGATTCCGCCGGACCTGCGCCCGATGGTGCAGCTCGACGGGGGTCGTTTCGCCACGAGCGATTTGAACGACCTCTATCGCCGCGTCATTAACCGCAACAATCGTCTGCGTCGTTTGCTTGACCTCGGCGCACCCGAAGTCATTGTCAACAATGAAAAGCGTATGCTGCAAGAAGCGGTGGACTCGCTGATTGATAATTCGCAGCGCGGCAAAGCGGTGAGCGCGCGCGGTCAGCGCAAACTCAAATCGCTGTCCGATTTGCTCAAGGGCAAGCAAGGACGATTCCGCCGCAACTTGCTTGGCAAGCGCGTCGATTATTCGGGTCGCTCGGTGATCGTCGTCGGTCCCAATTTGAAATTGAACCAGTGCGGGTTGCCGAAAGGTATGGCGCTGGAACTGTTCAAACCGTTCGTGATGCGCAAGCTGGTCGAAAACAATTTCGCCCACAACATCAAGAGCGCCAAACGCTTGGTCGATCGCATGTCGCCGGAAGTGTGGGACGTGCTCGAAAGCATTATCAAAGACCATCCGGTGCTCTTGAACCGTGCGCCGACGCTGCATCGCCTCGGCATTCAAGCGTTCGAAGTGATTCTGGTCGAAGGCAGCGCGATTCAAATTCACCCGCTGGTCTGCGCGGCATTCAACGCGGACTTTGACGGCGACCAGATGGCGGTGCACGTGCCGCTCTCCGAAAGCGCCAAGCAAGAGGCGCGTACGCTGATGCTGAGCGCGCAGAACTTGCTCAAGCCGTCGTCGGGTGAGCCGATTGTCGAGCCGACGAAGGATATGGTGCTCGGCTGCTATTATCTCACGATGGAGCGCAACGGTCAGAAAGGCGAAGGCAAGTACTTTGCCTCGATGGACGAAGTCGCGCTGGCGTACGATCTCGGCGTGGCGGAAATTCACGCCAAGATCAAGGTGAACATTGATCAGAATACGCCCAAGGGCAAGAAGAAGAAATTAATCGACACGACGGTCGGTCGCGTGCTGTTCAATCAATTCCTGCCCGAAGAATTGCATTTCGTGAATGAAGTGCAGGACAAGAAAAAGTTGAAGGAACTCGTGATGCGCGCGTACCAGACGATTGGACCCGAAGGCACCGCCGAAGTGGTGGACAAGATCAAAGAGGCGGGTTTCAAATACGCGACGCGCTCGGGTCTGACGATCGCGATTGACGACATCACCGTGCCCGAGAGCAAGGGCGCGATTTTAAAGCGTGTGCAGGACAAGGTGGCTGAAGTCGAGCAGCAGTTCCGCCGCGGTCTGATCACGGAAGATGAACAGTACATCAAGACGGTCGAACTCTGGACGGAAGCGACGGAAGAAATCACCGACGCGGTGTCGAAATCATTCTCCGAAGATTCACCCGTGCGCGTGATGGCGAACTCGGGCGCGACCAAAGGTGGATTCACACCGCTGCGCCAGTTGGCAGGAATGCGCGGTTTGATGGCTGACCCCGCGGGTCGCATTATTCCGCTGCCGATTACGTCCAACTTTCGCGAAGGTCTGACCGCGTTGGAATATTTTATTTCGACGCACGGCGCGCGCAAAGGTCTCGCCGACACCGCGCTGCGAACGGCGGACGCCGGTTACTTGACGCGGCGTCTCGTGGATGTGGCGCAGGATGTTATCATCAATGACGAAGACTGCGGCACACATGCGGGCATCTGGATTGGCGGCGATACCAAAGACCGCACCGGCGAATCGTTCGAAGAGCGCGTGGTCGGTCGCTGCGCGGCGAGCGCAGTGGTGAATCCCAAGACGGGCGAAATCATCGTGCCCGCGGCGGAGATGATCACCGAGGCGTTGTTCGAGCAAATGAAAGAGGCGAAAGTGGATCGCGTGTTTGCGCGCAGTCCATTGATCTGCGCGGAGCGACACGGCTTGTGCGCCAAGTGCTATGGTCGCGATCTGGCGCGCGGCGGTCTGATTCGCGTCGGCGAAGCCGTGGGCGTAATCGCGGCGCAAAGCATCGGCGAACCGGGTACGCAGTTGACGCTGCGCACGTTCCACACTGGCGGTGTGGCGGGCGGCGAAGACATTACGCACGGTCTGCCGCGCGTGGAAGAACTTTTCGAAGCGCGCGACCCGAAGGGCGAAGCGATCATGGCGGACATTGACGGTGTCGTGCATATCACCGTCGAGGAAGGTCAGCGCAAAATCCGGGTCGTCGCCAGTCGCATCGAACTGGACGAGTACGAAATGCCGAAAGGCGCGAAGGCGCTGGTGAAAGAAGGCGACTTTGCTCCGGCGGGCACGGTGCTGTTCCATACCAAAGAGGGCGAAGATATGGTGACGCATCACGGCGGCGAAGTGGTACGCGAGGAGCGCACGATTCGCATCCGGCGAGAGTTAAAAGACGAAAAGATGTACGAAGTCCCGGCTGCTTCACGTATTCGCGTCGAAGAGGGACAGAAGGTGGAAGCGGGCGATCAATTGACCGAAGGCGCCAAGAACCCGCACCGCATTCTGCAAATTCTCGGACGCGACGCGGCGCAAGTGTACTTGCTCGAAGAAATTCAGCGGGTGTACCGCTCGCAGGGCGTGAACATTAACGACAAGCACATCGAAATGATCTTGCGCCAGATGTTCCGTCGCGTGCGCGTCAAGTCAACCGGCGATACGGATTTCCTGCCAGGTCAATTGGTGGACCGACTCGCCTTTGAAGACGTGAACGAAAAAATCACGGAAGCGGACGGCAAGCCCGCGACCGCGCAGCCGATCTTGCTCGGCGTGACGAAAGCGTCGCTCTCGACGGAATCGTTCCTGAGCGCGTCGAGCTTCCAGCACACCATCAGTGTGTTGTCGCAAGCTGCGATTGAGGGCAAGCGTGACGAGCTGTACGGGTTGAAAGAAAACGTGATCATCGGCAAGCTGATTCCCGCGGGCACCGGTTATCGTCCGCGAAGGCGCGCCGCGATTGCCGAGATGACCATCGGCAAGATGGGGCGCCGCGAGCACAAACTCGACGAGGATATTCGTCTCGAAGATGAAGAACTGGCGGAAGTCGAAGCGCTGGACGAAGAATTGATTGACGCGGGTGAGCCGGAAGAAATTCTGGCGGAAGGCGAAGTCGAAACGGTTGCGACCGAGAACGCGGAAGAGCCGGAAGCGATCGAAGAGGCGGATGTCGAAGAGGCAGAAGAGGACGAGGCGAAAGAAGAAGATGATCTCGACCTTGAGCTGGAAGATGGCTCGCTGGAACTCGATGACGACGAAGCGGAAGAAGAGGAAGAGGAAGAAGAAACCGAACGCGAATAAAAGGGCGTTGAAGGTTGAATGTTGGGGCGGCAGCTTGCCCTGGCGTCTTCGCCGCTGTAAGGCGGCAGGCCAGGTTTAACTGCCGCCCTATTTTTGTTTTATGGCACTTTGACTTTGCTCATACAATCTCATATAATCGCGTATAGTTAGGGCATGCGATGGTAGAGATGCAACGCTTTGATCGTCGGCTCGAAAATATTCCCTCGGCGATCTGGTCGGATATTGCTCGGCTTGATGAACGCAAAGGGCGTTGGGCGGCGGGTGTTAATTTGAGTCCTCAAGTTTTGGGGCGGCTTAAACAATCTGTCCTTATCACGTCAACGGGCGCTTCCACGCGTATCGAAGGGGCAAAACTTTCGGATGAAGATATTGAAAGACTGATGCGCGGAATCGTCATCGAAAACTTTGCCGACCGAGATGTTCAAGAGGTCAAGGGATATTATGAACTGCTCCAGAATGTTTTCGAGTCGTGGCAATCCCTTTCCTTCAATGAGAGCATCATCAAGCATTTTCACAAAGAACTGCTGAAATATGTGGAGAAAGATCTGCGGCACCGGGGCAATTACAAAAAAATGGAGAACAAGGTTCAGATGATTGATGCGGCGGGAAAAGCCGTCGGCGTTCTTTTTGATACGACGCCTGTCTATCTCACGCCTTTTGCTATGCACGAATTGGTGGAGTGGACCCACCACGCAATCAAAGCCAAAGCTCATCACCCACTTCTAGCGATTGCGAACTTTCTCGTCGAATTCCTGAATATTCATCCTTTTCAAGATGGGAATGGACGGCTGTCAAGAATTTTGACCAATCTGCTGTTGCTTCAAGCCGGTTATTCATTCATGCCCTATGTTTCGCACGAGAAACTGATTGAGGCTAACAAACCAGATTATTATCTCGCGCTCCGAAAGAGCCAACAAACTTTCAATACAGAGCGTGAGGACATAACGCCGTGGTTGGCGTTCTTTGTAAAGATTATTCTCCTTCAATCTGAGATGGCGCTTGAACTGTTATCTGAGGAACATATTGAAAAGACATTGTCGGCAAAGCAATTAGCGGTGTGGCAGTACTTACAAAATGTACACGAAGCCACTCCGCTTGAAATTGCGGAACGCACGCGGATTGCGCGACCGACAGTCAGTCAGGCGCTCGATAAATTATTGAGGTTGAAAAGAGTTGAGCGAGTAGGACTGGGGAGGAGTACTCGGTATCGCGTGGTAAAGCCGTGACGGAAATCTTGATATCGAGCTGGAAGATGGCTCGCTGGAACTCGA
>JBBSHK010000095.1:0-8563 GCA_038253185.1 Anaerolineae bacterium
ACGTGCCGATTTTTTCCGGCTCGCGCGCGAGTCGCTGAAACGCGCGCCACGCGAAAAAAATTCCAACGAGCACATAGAGCAGCGTTGCCAGCACGCGCGCGTACAACACTCCGGGCACGCCCCAGTCGAGCGAAACGAACAGCACGACGAGCAGCGGCTGCACCAGCGCGAAAAGAATTTCCATGCTGTTCGTCGCTTTTTGATTAAAGTACGCCAGCAAAAATTCGAGACTGAAATCAGAGAGAATGCCGAGAAACAAAAGACTAACAATCGCGCCAAAGAAACTTGGAGCGTCCGCGCCAAAATGAAAATACTCGGCGGCTGCATTCCAAAACAACCACAATGCAGCGAGAATAATTCCGAGCAAGGCGAACTTGAACGCGAGCAGCGCACCGATAAAACGCATCAAGCCGGCGCGTCCAAAACGCTGCTCGATTTCGGGAATGAATTTGCCGATCGCGTTCTCGATGCCGAGGTCTGACCACAAGCCAATGGTGTTTAGCAGCGCGATGACGGCGGCAAAAATCGCGTACTCATCCTGCGCCAGCGCGCGCACGACGACGATGGATGAGATGAAGGTGAGCGCGGTTTTCACCGGCAGCAGCGCGGAATTCCAAAACATCGCGCCGGTGACGCGTTCTGAAAGCGTGAGGTGTGGGGCGGGCGCTTTAATCGACATCAAAAATATCCGAGATTGCGTAAACGCTCTTCCACAATGTCGGTCTCTTCCGCCGTCCACGCTTCATTTTCGCGCGCGTCCGCGCGGGCACGCGTCTCTTGCGCCAAGAGCTGCTGCATCTCCGCGACGACTTCGGGGTACAATCGAATCACGTTCTCGCGTTCGGACGGATCGGATTCGAGCGAATAAAGTTGCGGCTTGACGCGACGATCGGACGGCGAATCAATAAACTTCCATTGCGGCACGCGCAGTCCGCGCATAAAAAAATTTGGGTCGCGACCGAACGAGTGCGCTTCCATATACGCGGGGCGCGTAGTTGTTTCACCGCTGCGCGCGAGTGAGAGCAAACTTTTTCCTGACAAATTCGCGAGCGGTGCTGCTCCCGCGAGTTCGAGCAACGTCGGCATGATGTCCACCTGACGCGCCTGCTCGGAAATAATTTTGCCCGCAGCAAATTCATCCGCGCCCGCGATGATGAATGGCACACGCACCATTCCCTCACTGAGATTAAAGCCGTGGCCCATTTTGGTCAGACGCTTGAGCCGCGTCCACGCGGTAATCGTCGGATCGCGCTTGATGCCAACGCGCATGAACGGCGGTCGCTTGCCCAAAACGTAATCTTGCCAAATTTTTTCGCGGCGTTCGAGCCACCGGGTGGTCGGATACAATTCGCCATGATCGGCGTGAAAGACAACGACAGTTTTATCCCAATCAATCAGTCCGAGCACCTCCGCAAGACGGCGATCAAAACTCCCCACCGCGCGTTCGTAAACAGTCGCGCCAAACTCGCGCCGATTGAACGCGCGATCAATTACGCGCGGTACGTGAAGGTCGAAAAAATGCGCGTAGATGAACCAGGGTCGCGGGTCCGCGTGATCCGACGTGAGTTGGCGAATGCGCTCGCGCCAGATGCCGCTGAGCGGCGGGGACGGCTTGCGATATTCGTACTGCTCAAAGCCGCGCGCGATGCCGATGCCTTCCCACAGTGGTCCCGTCACAAGCGCGTGGGTGCGATAACCGCGCGCCCGCAAAACCTCCGCCAGTGTTGGAATGGACGGCGGCAGCACATCGCCGCGCAGCGCGCGTACGCCGGTCGCGAAGGGATAGCAGCCGGTGAAAAAACTCGTCACACACGGCGTTGTCATCGTCGCGCTGGAAATCATTTGCGTGAACGAGGTGCCGCGTTGTCGCAGTTCGTTGATTGCGGGAGTGGGAAGTTGGCGCGTCGCGCCGAACGCGACATCAGCGCGCAAACAGTCGGCGAGGATGAAAAGAATATTTTTCAATCTTAGATTTGCACCGGATGCAAGAGACTATTCAGCTCGCGCAATTCTTGCGGCAAGGGCGCGGGCTCAAGCGCGGCTTGGCACAGCGCGATCGTGCGCTCCGCGACTTGACTCGCGCTGAACTGCTCCGCGAATTTCAAGCCATTCGCTCCCATCTGTCGCGCCATTTCGCGATGTGTGAGTACGGGCGTGAGCGCGTTCGCCAATTGTTCAGGCGAGCGCGGGTCAACAATAATTCCACAATTCCATTCGGGCGCCCATTGCGCGTTGCCCGCCGTCCACGTCGAGACAAATGGTGTCGCGACGGCTGCCGCTTCCATCACCAACTTGTTGCCGCTGTCTTGCACCGACGGGACGGCGACCACATCCGCTGCCGCGAGAAATTCGCGCACGGCGTCGTACGGCACTGGACCGGCAAAGGTGATTCGATCGGCGACGTTCAGCTCACGCGCGAGTTTTTCCAAATAGGTTTGATAGTTTCCGAATTTGGTGTCGTTGCGATTGGGACCGAGCAGCAGGATTTGTGTATCGCCCGCGCGCGCGATAATCTGCGGCAGCGCGCGAATGAGATCGTCAAAGCCCTTGATCGGCAGCAAACGACCAACAGTGACAATCAAGTTCGGCGCGTTCAGATTGAAACGGGCGCGAATCTTTTCGCGCGCCGCGCGGCGAAAATGTTCGACATCGACCGCGCGCGGTAGGAAACAGCACTCGCCAATGTTGCGCTGTACGAGCGTCATTTTTTCGGGTGGGCAGCCGAGTTCGATTGCCATGCGCGCGCCGTATGGCGATTCCGCGCGCACGAGACGCGCGGCGCGGTATCCGGCACGCGCGAGCGCCCGCGCAAAGGCAAAGCGCGCATAACCATAGTTCGCTGCTGGATTCGCGATAAAGTCTGCGCCATTCACGTATTCAATGTACGGCAATCGCACCAAACGTGTGGCGAGATAAATCATTCCGCCCATCGGGAACGCGCTCTCGGCGATGATCAAATCGTAATCGTGGTGCGCGCGCAAGAACATTCCGATCCGCCACAGCGAAGTCAAGAACCACGGAAACTTGAAAAGTGGCGTCGCGATTCGGTTGATCGCGTCGAGGTGCTTGCGCCCGGCGCAGATTACGCGATAAATCGGAATGCCGTCTTCAATCGCAAGCGCTTGACGATGGCGCATATGCTTCGCATGAGCGAGTGCGAGGATCGTGTATGAATGCCCGCGCGCGATGATTGCCTGCGCGAGCTCGCGATGCATCTCGTAGCCGAGGTGCTCTTCGCCATAGCCGACAATCGCGTAAAGGATTTTCATACGACGCGTAAACTCACGAGGGCGCGCGGGTTTTGCGCATGCGAAAGATCACGCCAAAGGGCTCGGTGCGGCGCAAAAATTTTTCTTCAAAGGGGTGGACGATCACGGCGAGCAGGTAATCTTTCAAGATGAATGTCCGCCAGTACTTGTTCAATTTGGTTTCGTGATACCAGTCATTCAAAATCCTGCGACCAAAGTACGCTGCGCGTTCGATGCGAGCCTGCGCGGGCTGCGCGAAACGCGATTCCAAATCGGCATCCGCGTAAAAGCGCACTTGATAGCCGTTCTTGTTCGCCTGCACAAAACGATTCTTCTCGACCGCTTGGAAACCCTTCCAGTTGCCGAAAAAAGTTTTGCGCTCGTCAAACGTATAGGCGAGGCTGATGACCATAACGGCATCCGCCTGCGCCACGCGCCCGATCTCGCGCGCCGCGCTCGTGTCGTCCGGCACGTGTTCGAGCGCGGACACCGAAGTCACACGCACGAACGTCCCGTCGCGAAAGGGCAGCGCGGTCGCGTCCGCCACGACGGGCATAATGCGGCTTGCGTGCGCGCCGAGCACCAGATGCGCCTTGGTGCGCTGCCACTGCACGCGTGCGGGTGAGAGATCGACGACGATAATGCGCACGCCCTCTTGCGCCAGCATCTGTGGAAAACTCGAGGTGCCCGCGCCAATGTCGAGCAGCAGATCTCCCGGCGTAAGTTCAAGCCATTCGGTCGTTTTCGGATATTCGATCATCCGCCACAGACTGAAATCGTTGATGGTCTTTTTGAGAATGCGCCCGCCGTTGATGGCGACTTCGTAGCGCAGACATTTCCACGCGGGCAAGGAAATCTTGCGCGCCGCATTGCTTTTCTCACGTATTTGCATCTGTCTGTTTTGTACCTGGCATTGCGTTTCTCGTCAAGACGCGGCGATACAGTTGCTCGGTGCGTTCGCCCAACAACTCGTCGGTGTAGTACGATTCGACGCGGGCGCGACCGCTTGCGGTAAGGCGCTTTTGCAAGCCGTCGTCGCGCAGCAGGCGAATAATTTTTTGCGCGAGATCGTCCGCATCGTTCAGCGTCGCGAGCACACCCGTCTCGCCGTCCCGAATGATTTCGTCAATCACCGGAATGTTGGTCGAGACAATCGGCGTACGGCAACCCATCGCTTCGAGCAGCGGAATGCCAAAGCCCTCATAGCGCGTGGGGAAAACAAAAACATCGCTCGCGGCGTACTGGCGCATTTTTTCCGGCTCGGTGTCCGCTCCGCCCTTTTGTTGGACGAGATGAATGTACTCGCGCGCGTGCACCTCGTCCACGATTCGTAGAAATGCCTCGCGCTGGCTCAGGTTGTGCGTGAGAAAAACGAACGAGGCGTTCGGAAATTCAGCGCGGACGCGCGGCGCGGCGCGAATCAACAGGTCAAACCCTTTGCGGTATTTGAGCTGACCGATGAAGAGCACGATCGGGCGTGAATAATTCCACTCCGGTGGTGGTTGCTTTGGCGCGAGCGCGCTATCGATCAATTTCAAATCGACCGCAAAGGGTATGACCGTGACTTTATCGGCAGACACGCCGAGCTGGACGAACAGTCCTTTTTCAAATTCAGACAGCGCGATCAGATGGTCGGCGAGCCGCAGCGGAAAATGGGTGAGCCAGTTACGCAAATGCTTGCGCGGGGTGAACTCGCGCCGGAGATGGGACACGAACCCGCGCGCGTTGAAAACCAGATTCTCGTAACGAATGGGATGGGTGAACGGGTCGTCACGATTGCCGGTGATGAAGCGATCGTGCAAGAGACCGATGGGCGAGAGCACTACCGGAATCTGTCGCCGCCGATAAAAGAGCAGCGCCTGCCACGCCAGTTCATTTCTCAGGTGATGGATGTGAACGATGTCGGGCAGCGGGTCGCGGCGCATCGCGTTCCACAATTCGCGCGAATAGCCGAGGGCACCGCGCGCGACGCGGTGCACGCGCACACCATCCACATTTTCATCGCGCAATTTTTGTACGGCTGAATTTAGATCGAGGTAACTGTACGAATCGACCACGATGCCGCGGTCGACCAGCGCTTTAGCGAGAGAAGGCTCGGTCCAATTCTTAAAGGCGACATTCACGCCGCCCATTCCGACGAGGAGTACGCGCATCGAGATTCGTTCAGAGCCTACCGCGATATTTGGGAGACGCGAAATGTCGCGCCACAAAACAAGTGGATGGGTTCAGCGCTGAACCCATCCACACTTTTGAATTCTACGTGCGTTGCTTGATCTAGGGCGTTACGCCGGAGCTTTGGTGGCGATATTGTAGATTGGTCGTGCCACCCGACACCAGACGATAGATCAGATTCAACTCACCGGTTGCGCTCGCGCGCAGCACCGGGAACCATTCGTCGAAGCTGCCGTCCACCGCCGCGCGTGAGTTGTCGGTGCTATAGTAGACCACGGCGACATGGTGCGGGTTGCCGCTGATGGTCGCGATCCGGTGATAGGCAATAAAGTAGTTGGTGCCGATAGTCGTGATAGACGGATCGTACGCGTCATCTGTGCCTGCTTTATTGACCTTGCCGGTGCACTGGGTCGACGGGTCGGTGAAGGCGGGACTGCAGCGCATGTAAAGCACCTTGTGCGGGATGGGACCGTCTTCCCACGCAATGTGTAGTTGGTTGCTGCTGTCGACGGCTATGGTTGGATTGATCGACTGGGTGGAATTGTTTGAAACGTTTTGGAGGGGATTGCCATAGGCGCCGTCGGCTTTGACTTCACGATAAATGATCTCGTGCTGTGAGATCAACGTATACCACACTATGTGCGCGTTGTTGTTTGAATCGGTCGCGATCGCGGGAGCCAATGCGTTGGCGCCGGAAATGTCGGAATGAGTGGCAGCCGACACAATCGCATCGCTGGAATCGTATTTCTTGTAAGCCAGCGTGCCGCCCTTGCCATAAACTGCGTGCAGATTGTTGGCGGAGTCGGCGGCGAGTCGCACCTGCCAACCGCTTCCCAGAGTGACCGGCGAGCCGAACGTGGTCGCTCCGGTCTTTTTCACAAACTTGGCGACCGGGCTGGTGTCCGAGGCGGGATCGGCGTAACCGACATAGACCTCACCGTTCGGTTTCACCGCGACGCTGGGTTTTTGATAAATGGGATTGGTGGTCGAGCTGTTTACGTTTCCGCTAATGGTTGCAACGTCAATCGTTCCCGAGTCGGGGCAACTATTTGTGACTGGACTGCAACTCGCGTACGAGTACTTGAGTGTATTCCCAAAAATCCACGCGACGTGAACGGTGCCCGAACTATCCACTGCTGCGTCCGAGATCAACGCGCTGGTGCTGGCCGCGATGCTGGCTGGGGTTGACCACGGACCGCGCCCTGTGACCACCACGGTGTTGGTAGCGGTCGGGGTGAGTGTGTGGGTCGGTATATCGGTAGGCGTGTTGGTGTGTTGAGGCGTACCGGTAGTCGTGGCGGTCGCGGCTGGCGTGTTGGTAAAATTGTTGATCAGGGTTGGCGTGCGCGTCGCGGTCGACGTACCGATGACGACGTTGGAAGGTTGGTGGCGGTAGAGCAGAGTCGTTGAGCTGTTGGCTACGAGGCGATAGACGACATTCAGTTCGCCGCTGACCGGATTACCGCGAATCACGGGCCAGCGCACTTTGGTTCGAGTGTCGGCGCTGGTATCGAGTGTGTTGTTGTCGGTTCGCCAGATTGTCAGGAACAGATCGTTCGCCGGTGTTTGCCGATAGTAGGCGACAAAAGCCACATTTCCAACCGTCGCGATCGAAGGTTGATTGCCGATATTGCTATCGGGCATGCTCTTGACGGCGGAGCAGTTGGTCAATCCCGCATCACATTTTTTGTATTGGACGGGCAAACTTCCCGCGGCATTGCGCCACGCAAAGTGCAGCTTGTTGGTGGTATCAATCCCGATCGCCGGGTCAATCGAATTGCTGCCATTGCCAAACACCGACGTCGGTCCGACTGCGCTGCCCGCTGCGGTGACTTCTGAATACATAATGTTGTGCGGACTGGAGGAGGTCTGGAAAACGATGTGCGCGTTGCCTGCGGTGTCTGTGGCAATCGCCGCCGCCTGTCCATTGGTAGTCAGGGTCAATTGGTTGACTATCACGATGCCGCTCGAACTGAATCTTTCGTAATACAGCGCCGAGCTCGCGCCCCATACCACATGCACAAAGTTCGACTTGTCCACGGCGACGCGGACTTGCCAACCGACACCCAGCGTTTTGAAAGGCAGAAAAGTGCTGCCGTTGCTCGATTTTTTCTTAACGACGACATTGTTGTTCTTGTTATTGGAATAGCCGACGTAAACGTTGCCCAGAGTATCCATTCCAATTCCCGGACGTATGGCATCGGCGGTCAGGAATTCATCGCTTGTGCCGGAGGCGGCAGAGGCGCCCGCCACGCTGGGTTCGCGCTCACAGGTGTTGTTTGAAGGATTGCACACGGCATAGCTGTACGATAGGTTGGTGCCGTCAACCCACGCGATGTGGTATTTGCCGTCGGCGGGATTGATGACCGCATCCATCTGAGCGGGGTCTTCGCCGCTGTTGCTAAATGTGTACGGGGGCGACCATGCGGTACTGGCGTCCGCCGACAGCACAAAAACCAAAAGCACTGCCACCATAAACCCGATTATTGGCGAGATCAGCAGCGCTTGCCGAACATTGTCTTTCTTCACTGATACCTCCAGAACACATTCCAAAACTACTGCCCCCACACGCGTACCGGCGACTTGAACGTACGTCGCCGGTGAAGGTCGGACCATCCAGTTTCGGAACCTGTTGAAAAATAAACTTGCCAAGGACTTGAGGAGTGGCTAAAGTCGAATAGATGAACGTGTCATTTCGAGGAGCGAAGCGCCGAGAAATCTCTACTGGGACTCTAGATTTCTCGCTTCGCTCGAAATGACAAACAACCAATACCTTCGCGACACTAGCCACTCATGGACTTGCGCATCCTTGACAAGCGAGGGGATTATAGCAGACGCGACCGGCTTGTCAAAAAATAGCGGAGGCAAGAAACGCCCTTTTAGCCGATCGTTACGTGGGCACTTTAACGCATTTCAAAAACGCGCTTGCCATGCCAAGAACTCCTAACAAAACGCGGTCAGAGATTGAATGTTAATAGAATTTCAGCATGGCGTGCGAACGAAATTGTTTTGACTGATTCATTTTTAGGACTTTCGCTTGTCATTCTGAACAAAGTGAAGAATCTCTACTCGAGTCAGCCAGAGATTCTTCGCAAAAAACGCTCAGAATGACATCCGGGACCTACTTGGAGCGAAAGTCCTAA
>JBBSHK010000096.1:0-8549 GCA_038253185.1 Anaerolineae bacterium
CGGGTTTAGAAGTCGAGGACATAGAATACATCGGTGTTGCGCCCCCTCCCCAACCCTCCCCCGTGCAACGGGGGAGGGAGCAAGGGCTCGCGTGGGATCGTGACAAAATTTTTGTTGGACAAATCGTTGAGGTCAAGCCGCACCCAAACGCGGATCGGTTGACGCTCGCGATTGTGGATTACGGTCGCGGTGAGCCGATTCAGGTCGTGACCGGCGCGCCGAATATTCGCGTTGGCGAGCACGGACAAAAGGTTGCGCTCGCGCTCGAAGGTGCGCGGCTGTACGACGGACACAAGCCCGGGCGCGAATTGATGACCTTGAAGAAATCGAAAATTCGCGGAATTGAATCCGGCTCGATGGTCTGTTCGGAAAAAGAGTTGGGGATTTCGGAGGAGCACGAAGGCATCATCCTTCTGCCCCACGATGCGCCGGTCGGAACACCCCTCGCGGATTATTTGGGTGATGTCGTGTTCGATCTAAAAATTAATCCGAACTTTGCGCGCGCTCAATCGGTGCTCGGTGTCGCGCGTGAAGTCGCGGTGTTGACGGGAGCGAAGGTAAAGGAAAACGGTAAAGCGGGAAACGGAGGAAGCGCAGAAACGGATTTTGTGAAAATCGAAATCGCGGATGCTGCATTGTGCGCGCGTTATTCGGCGGGGCTGATTCGCAATGTGGAAATCAAGCCCTCGCCGTTCTGGATGCAGCGGCGGCTCGAACTCGCGGGCATGCGTCCGATTAACAATATCGTGGACATCACCAACTATGTGATGATCGAACGCGGTCAGCCGCTGCACGCGTTCGATTACGACAAATTGGTGGAACGCGCGAACGGCAGACCGACGATTTTTGTGCGCCCCGCGCGAGCGGGTGAAAAAATGCAGACGCTCGATGGTCTCACGCGCGAATTCGTAGGGGCGAATGGGCATTCGTCCTTACTCATCACCGACACCGACGGTCCGATTGCGATCGCGGGCGTGATGGGCGGCGCGGAAACCGAAGTGTCCGACGCGACCAAAAATATTTTGCTCGAAGCCGCGAACTTTGATTTCATCTCGGTTCGACGCACGACGCAAGAGCAAAAATTGCCGAGCGAAGCGGCGACGCGCTTTGGACGCGGGATCCATCCCTCTCAAACCATTCCTGCCGCGATGCGCGCGATGGAATTGATGCGCGAACTCGCGGGCGGAAATGTTGACTCGCACGTCGCCGACGCCTATCCCGCGCCGGTGACAGAACCGACAATCGAGTTGACGACGCGCCAAGTCACGCGGCTGCTCGGCGTCGAACTTTCGCTTGAGCAGATTGCGACGATTCTCAACCGTTTGGATTTTCAGGTGGACGGTCGCGGCGAAAATATGCTCGCAGTCACTCCGCCGAACTATCGGCTCGATGTGGATGGCGCGGATGATGTGATCGAGGAAATCGCGCGCATCTATGGTTATGACCGCATTCCGAGCGCCTTGATCGCCGACGCGTTGCCGCCGCAATTCACGAACACCGCGCTCCAGCACGAGGAAAAGGCGCGCGATATTCTGATCGATCTCGGTTTGCAAGAAGTCATCAGCTATCGTTTGACCAGTCCGGCGCGTGAAACACTCTTGACTCCGGCGAACGCGAGTCCCCTATTGCAACTAGAGAAAGTGTTGAGTGGTAACAAGATGTTCGATCCGCGCCCGCTGCGCGCGTACGTCGAGATTGAAAACCCGATCAGCGCGGAACGTTCGGTGATGCGCCAATCTGTTCTACCCGGTGTGCTCGAAATTGCCGCGGCGAACTTGCGCTATATCGAGCGCGTCGCGCTGTTTGAAATTGGCGCCGTCTTTCTCGCGCGTCTAGGAAATGAAACGTTGCCAGAGTTGCCCGAAGACCGCGAAGTGAATTTGCCGGACGAGTTGCGGCGGCTTGCAATTGTCTTGATTGGCGCGCGCACCGAGATGGGCTGGCAAAATGCAGAAAATGCGCCTATGGATTTTTTCGATCTGAAAGGCGTGGTCGAAGAATTCGCGTCGGCTTTGCATCTGCGCGAGGTGAGTTACAGCGCGTCGACGCATCCGTCGTTCCACCCCGGACGCGCGGCAGTGCTGCGCGTGGGCGAACGCGAAGTTGGCGTGTTTGGTGAGCTGCATCCGCTCGTGCGCGAAAATTTTAACCTGCCGGCACAGCCCGTGCTTGCCGGCGAATTCGACCTCGAAACAATTTTCGCCAGTGTCGAATCGTCGTTCGCAGTCAAGCCGGTCTCGCGTTATCCCGCGCTGGTGCAAGACCTCGCGTTGAGTGTGGATGAAAATCTTCCGGCGGCACGCGCGACGGAATTGATTCGACAAACGGGCGGCGCGTTATTGGTCAAGCTGGAACTCTTTGATGTTTATCGCGGCGAGCCATTACCCAAAGGAAAAAAATCGCTGGCGTACCGGCTCACACTGCAAGCGCCCGATCGCGGACTCTCTGACAGTGACGCCACGAAAATCCGTGAAAAAATCGTGCAGCGCCTGCAGCGTGAGCTTGGCGCAGAACTCCGCAGCGCGTGACCTCCACTCACCGCTGCTTGACAAGGATGCGAGGGGGGAGGTTGGGTCTGACCCCATTTTCCTATCTTAAAATTTCGCGCCAACGGTTATACTGAGCGCGATGAAATTCACGCGCACTCATTACGCCATTATTGCCGTTATCGTCATTATGTTCCTCATCATTCTCGGCTACGCCAACGCGCTGCCGCGCTGAGAACCGACATCTATGCCCAGCGTAAATTGGCTCGATCTTATTCTGATAATTCTGCTGGCGGTCGGAATGGCGGTCGGCTACCGTCAAGGTCTGCTGCGCGAGGTGATCGGCTTGGCGGCGATGTACCTCGGCGCGATTTTAGCCGCGCAGTATTTTCAGCCGCTCGCGAACACCTTCAAGAATTTGTTCCCGACGACGCCCGGCACGCTGCTCAATGTGATCGCGTTTTTCATCATCCTGTTCTCGGCGATGGGGCTTGTCAACTTTCTCGCTTACGATGCCTACAAGATGACGCACCTGCGAATCCTGCCCACGCTAGATCACTTTGGCGGGTTGCTCGTTGGTTTGGTGAGCACCTGGGTCTTGTTGACCATCGCGATTAATGTCATCGGGTTCTCGACGGCGAATCAGGGTTGGGCAGGCGCGGAAACTTTTCGCATTATGCTAAAGCAGGGTATTACCTCTTCGCAATTGGCAGACGCGACCGCTTCAACTCTGCCTACCATTCTTTCGGCGCTCAAACCGTGGCTACCAACCGGACTGCCCGCGATCTTTAATTCCTGAGACTGCAATTGCTCTTTGAATCGCGTACAAACAGAAACCCGCTCGGCGGGTTTTTTATTTCCCAATCCATTTTGCCCGAAATCGTTTTATAATAACGCCAATGAATTTGAAATATTTTCGTCCGCTTGAATTCAACAAGATCCGCACGCAACTCGCGAGCCACGCGTCTTTTGGCGCGAGCGATGAACTCGCGCGCGCGCTTACGCCTTCGACCGACATCGGTGAAATTAAAACGTGGCAGCAGGAGACAACCGAGGCGCGCGCGCTGCTCGATCAACAGCCCGGATTAGGAATCGGCGGCGCACGCGAGGTGCGTCCATTCGCGCAAGCCGCGCGCATCGGCGCGCTGTTGAACCCGACCGATTTTCTCGACATCCGCGCGACGCTGCTGTCTGCAAAAACCTTGCGCCGCCAGCTTACCAAGCTCGACGCGCTCTACCCGCGCCTCGCGTTCATCGCGGGGGGACTCGACGATTTACCCGCGCTGAGCGATGCGATCGCGAAAGTGCTGAACGATCGCGGCGAAGTGGTCGACGATGCCTCGCCTGAACTCGCGCGCATCCGACGCGAGCTGAATGTGCTGCGGGCGCGTTTGATGGACCGTTTACAAAAGATGATTACCTCGGGCGAAATGGCGCGCTGGTTGCAAGAGCCGATCATTACGCAGCGCGAGGGACGTTACGTGATTCCGATTCGCGCCGAGGCGCGCGGTCGTATCAAAGGCATTGTCCACGACGCGAGCGCGAGCGGCGCGACTTTGTTCATCGAGCCGCTCGCCGTCGTCGAAGCGGGGAACCGCGTGCGCGAATTACAAATCGAAGAGACGCGCGAAGTCGAGCGCATTCTGCGCGAATTGACGAATAAGGTCGGCGCGAATGCAGACCAACTGGACCGGACGGTGGAAACGCTCGCGCAGCTCGACCTCGCTTTTGCGAAAGCGAAATATTCCGCCGCTCTCAAAGCCGTCGAGCCGAAAGTTGTGGGGACGAACTCGGGCGGTCACCCTGTTCAGGGCAATCACACAGGATTGCCCCTATTGCTAAAAAATGCGCGTCACCCGCTGCTCGATCCAGAACGCGTCGTGCCGATCACGGTCGAACTCGGTCGGAGGTTTTCGATCCTCATCATCACCGGACCCAATACCGGCGGTAAAACGGTCACGTTGAAAACCGTTGGCTTGCTCGCCCTGATGGCACAGAGTGGTCTGCACATTCCGGCGGACGATGGCTCGGAACTGCCGGTTTATCAAGGCGTATATGCGGACATCGGCGACGAGCAGTCCATCGAGCAAAGTCTCTCGACCTTCTCCGGTCATATGACCAACATTATCGAAATCTTGCGCGAGGCGTCGTCGCAATCGCTCGTGCTGCTGGATGAACTGGGCGCGGGCACCGATCCGGTCGAAGGTTCCGCGCTCGCGCGTGCGATCATTACAAATTTGCTGGCGCGAAAAATTTCCGCGCTCGTCGCCACGCACTATGCCGAGCTTAAAGCCTTTGCGCATTCGACGCCGGGTGTCGAGAATGCTTCGGTCGAATTTAATCTCGAGACGCTCGCGCCGACGTACCGGCTGACGATTGGCTTGCCCGGTCGCTCGAACGCGTTCGCCATCGCGACGCGGCTCGGACTCGATCGCGCGCTGGTGGCTCAAGCGCGCGCCAGTCTCGCGCAAACGGATGTTGAACTCGAAAAGATGCTGGCGGAAATCAAAGCGACCCAAGAGCAGGTGGCGCGCGAATTGTCACACGCGCAAGCGGAACGTGAAAACGCGCAGCGTGAGCGCGACGCCGCGCGACGGAAACTCGCGGAGGTCGAACAGTCTCGCGCGGAAATTTTGAAACAGACGCGCGCCGAAGCGGACGCAGAGTTACAAGCCGCGCGTGCTGAGCTGAATCGTTTGCGACAAGAGTGGCGGCAGGTCGCGCTGACGCGGGATTTTGTCGAGCGAGCGGAAGAGGATTTGCACGCGGTCGAGGAACTCGCGCAATTCGAGCCGCCGCGGCGCGAAAAGGTGGAGCCGGTCGAGTTACCCAAAAGTCGGGCGATTGACTTGGGTGATCAGGTCTATGTGCCCTCGCTCGATCGTGTCGGCGAAGTGACGGCGCTGAGCGCGGACGGAGTGGATGTGCAGATGGGCGCGTTCCGCACGCGCGTGTCAACCGATCAAATCGAACTGCGCGCCAAGGCACAGTCCGCGCAGATTTATGAAACCCCACGTGGCACAGTGATTCTGCCATCTGGCGATTCGCCGGGAATGGAAGTGCACTTGCGCGGGATGCGCGCGGACGAGGCATTGGACAAATTGGAAAAATATTTGGACCGGGCATATCGCGCGGGTGTGCCCTACGTGCGCATCGTCCACGGCAAGGGCACCGGCACATTGCGTCGGTTGGTGCAAGAGCAGCTAACGGACAATCCGCTCGTCGTCTCGTTTCAAACCGCGGATAACCGCGAGGGAGGGGAAGGAGTGACCGTCGCGAAGTTCGCGAGTCGCTAGGCAAAAGAGTAGGGCGAGCAAGATGCTCGCCCTATTTGTTAATAGGTCAGGACTTTCGCTCGCCATGAATTTTTTCTGTCATTCCGAGCGTTTTTTGCTCCCGAACTTGGTTCGGGCAGAATCTCTTGATAGTTAAACCGAAATTCTTCATTGTGTTCGGAATGACAAGCGAAAGTCCTATAGGTGAATCAATCAGTCCTCGGCGTGATCCGTTGGCATCGTCACTGTTACTATGATTTGTTTGTCAGAATTGCGCGACACTTGAAGCTCCCCACCAAAACGCCACGCACGCTCTTGCATTCCAAAAACCGCCAGCGATTTGTGATCGGCGAGTTGGGTCATCTGGCGCAAATTGCCATTGACCTGCACTTCGAGCGTGATTTGCTCGGCTGCCTCGCTGAGAGATATCTTGACACGCGTTGATGGCGGCGCGGAGCCTATGCTTGCGAGAACCTCTTCCAAAATCCTCAAGAGTGTGCTCGAACGATTCGGGTTGAGATTGGGCAGTGTCACGTTGGAAGAAATTTTGTACGTGATTCCGGTTCGCTCGGAAAAGATTTTCGCGCGTTGTTGCATTGCACCTACCAGAGTTTCGCCATTCACTTCGAGCGGGGTCGATTCACTCGAAACGCGCCGGCTGACGATCAGCGCGTGGTCAACCACCTTGGCGACCGCTTTCGTTTTTCGTAGGAGCGGCGCTTGATCCTTGCGCAAGCGGTCGCCGATCAGTCGCAGCTCTTTTTTCAGAGCCGCTAATTTATCTTCCACTTGGGTTTGAATCTCACGCGCGGTACTTATCCTCGTCGCGTCGTGTTCTGCTTGTTGGTACGCGACCAGCTCACGCAACTCTATTTGCGAGTTGAATAATTCCGCTGCGCGCCCTTGTTCACGCTCCAACGCTTCTTGTAATTCCTTGAGCTTTTTTCGGAATTCGCCGGTTTGCTGTTCGTAGGTGCGGGCAAATTCCTCTTGCGCGCGGCATAATCTCTCGTCCGATTCCGAAGTTTGTTCCGCGAGCGCGCGAGTGAATGCCTCTTGTGCGCGGCATAATTTTTCATTCAGTTCCGCGGATTGCTCGGTGAGCATGCGTTCGAATTCGTGTTGTTGCGCGCCCAGAGAATCTTGCGCCTTCGCGATTCCTGCGGCGAGCGTCCCCTGAAATTCCGTTTCGGCTAGAGTCAATGCCGCTTGCGCGCGGTCGCGTTCCGAAAACGCGGCGCGCAACGCGTCGCCTACTTTGTCAAGTTCCTCGGACTGGTCTTGTAGGTTGATTGTAAGCGCGGCGTTCACCTGTCGCAGTTCGCGTTCTGTTTGCTCGCTGGCGATCAGTTTTGATTTGTGCCGATCGAGCTCGCGTTGCAGTCCGTCCAGGCGCTCCTGCCATTCAGTCGAACGTTGTTCTAAAATTCTTTCGAATTCGATTTTGTTCTGAGCCAGCGTATCGTGCGCTCGGTCGCGCTCGGTCGCCGCGAGCCAGCTACTTTCATTCAGCCGCGCGATCTCTGCGGTTTGTTCTTGAACGCGCGCTTGCAGCGAGTCCTGCGCGCGACGTAAGGCTTGCTCGGCTTGTTTGCGCTCGTCGATGTTTTGAACAGTGTAACAGACTCCGGTGATCGGACCGTCAAGTGTACGGACGGGATTGAAAGTCAGCTCAAACCAGTAATCTTCGTTGTTCTCGCCGGTGATATTCCGCTCGATGACGATCGTCTGACCGTGCATTGCGCGGTCAAAGTATTGGCTGAAGCGGTCGAAGTCTTCGGGCTTGACGAAATCACGGATCGAGTCGCCCACCTTCATGCCTTTTCCAAAAATAATTTTTGCGCTCTCGTCGGCGATGCTGTTAAAGGACAGGACTTTGTAATTGGAATCGATTAGGGTGAGTGATTGCAGACTGTTGTCAATCATCCCGCGTAGGTGAGCTTCTGTTTCTCTCAACTGTCGTTCGGCGATGCGACGCTGCGCGATCTGATGACGGGCGTCCAACCACTGGCGCGCGAGGAAAACAGTTAGGGCAGTCAGGATGACCGCGAACATCACGATGAGCGCGATGCTATTTTCATCCTCGGCGCCGAGTGAGCGTGCGAGCGCGCCAAATACCCCGAGCGTTGCGGCGAGCGCATAAAAAACGAAAACGCCGGCGGCCAGCCATGCCAGCTCGACCAGCACGCGTTTGCGCTCGGTATGATCTTTGGACAACTTGCTCTTCATCTGCGACGATTATACCCGCACCATTTCGATTTGGAAATAGCCCGCGCAAAATAAAAAGGGGCGAGCATTGTGCTCGCCCTCTATTCTCGACGCAATGCCGAGGCGCAGAATCGAACTGCGGACACCGCGGTTTTCAGCCGCGTGCTCTACCAACTGAGCTACCTCGGCACTCTCTTGCAGCGTTTGGTAATTTTATCCTGAATCAGGCGAATGTCAAACAAAGTTTGGAAAAGAGTAGCAGAATACACAGAGCAGCGCTTGTGCCTGCTCCGGGTGGCACAGGATTCTTGGCGGTTCCTAATCTTTCACTTTCGAATTAGTGCCACCATTTGCTTCCAAAAGAACGATGCGCTGCTCCACAACCGCCACCGATTGTCTCACAGCGCATCGCCAAGATTGCAGTTATCTCCCTACACAGACGCCGGTGCAAGGAGATAACCTTTCGAAAAGGAGGAGAAGAAGGGCTTTTTTTCTACGCTTTACAGAAAAACAAAAACCACAGGTCAAATCTGTGGTTTGCGTCAACAGACTTGTCCCTTTCACTGCCGGCGAAGTTAGC
>JBBSHK010000097.1:0-8520 GCA_038253185.1 Anaerolineae bacterium
CATAACTTTAACGTGCCGTTTGTGTGCGGTTGCCGCAATCTCGGCGAAGCGCTGCGGCGGATTGGCGAAGGCGCGGCGATGATTCGCACCAAAGGTGAAGCGGGCACCGGCGATGTGGTCGAAGCAGTGCGTCACGCGCGCGCGGTGCTCGGCGAAATCCGCCGCTTGCAAAATATGCGCCCGGAAGAATTGATGCACGTCGCGAAAGAAATGGGCGCGCCGTACGATTTGGTGCGCGAAGTCGCCGAGACCGGACGACTGCCCGTCGTGAATTTTGCCGCCGGGGGTCTCGCCACTCCCGCGGACGCGGCTCTAATGATGCAGCTCGGCGTGGATGGCGTATTCGTCGGCAGCGGGATTTTCAAATCATCGAACCCGGCTGTGCGCGCCAAAGCGATTGTGATGGCGACGACGCATTACAACGATCCAACCATTCTTGCGGAAGTGTCGAAAGGTCTGGGCGAACCGATGCTCGGCATCGCGGTGCGCACGCTCGCGGAACCCGAACAGCTCGCGGTGCGCGGCTGGTAAGATTTGGATTTACCACGGGGACACGGAGAGCACAGAGAAAAATATTTTTTCGCTCGGTGTCCTCTGTGACTCTGTGGTGAGCAGATGTTATGAAAATCGGAGTACTGGCATTGCAAGGTGATTTTCGCGAGCACGTAGAAATGCTGCGCGCGCTCGGCGTCGAGGCGCGCGAGGTCCGCCAGCGCGAGGAATTGGAAGGTCTCGACGCATTAATTATTCCCGGCGGCGAAAGTACCACCATCGGCAAGATCGCGACCGAGTACGGATTGATCGAGCCGATTCGCGAGTTTGTGGACTCGGGCAAGCCGGTGTGGGGCACGTGCGCGGGAATGATTGTGCTGGCGAAAGATGTGGGCATGCGGCAGCCGCTCGTCGGCGCGATGGATGTGAAAGTGAAACGCAACGCGTTCGGTCGGCAGGTCGCAAGTTTCGAAACCGATTTGAATGTGCCCGTGCTGGAGAAGACGAACGGCAGCGATGGCTCATCGCCCGGTGGCACTGCGCCCGATAGCACAGCGAATAAACCATTTCACGCGATTTTTATTCGCGCGCCGCTGATGGAATCGGTTGGACCGGGCGTTCAAGTTTTGGCAACACTCGAAGACGGCACGATTGTCGCGGCGCGCCAAGGCAATCTACTCGCGACCAGTTTTCATCCCGAACTCACCGGCGACACGCGCTTTCACAAATATTTTTTGGAGCAGTTGGGTGAAACGACGGACGACGATGGACGGGCGACGGAAGATCAGTTGCTCTCGTTCTCGTGAACGCCGTGATCGTCGCGAATGGTGAGTTGAATTCAAACGCGCGGTTGCGCGAGATGTGGCAGCGCGCAGATTTGCGGATTGCGGCGAATGGTGGGGCGCGTAACGCGCGTGGGAAACTGGAACTCGCGCCGCACGTTGTGATTGGCGATTTCGATTCGATGGATGAGATCACGCGCGGTTGGTTGGAAAAAAATCAGACGGAATTTATTCAGCATCCGATTGCCAAAGATGAAACCGATCTCGAACTCGCGCTGAATCTCGCCAAGCTGCGCGGAGCGGAGCAGGTCACGATTCTTGGCGCGTTGGGTGGGCGACCCGACCAATTTCTCGCGAATGTGTTGCTGCTCACGCGGATGTCTGGATTGGTGATCGCGGATGCGATGAGTGAGATGTGGGTGGCGACGGAACGCGCGACGATTCGCGGAGAAATTGGCGATACGGTTTCATTGATTCCGCTGGACGTTCAGGTGGAAGGAATAGTAACAGATCAATTGCAGTATCCATTACGCGGCGAGACGTTGACGCGCGGTTCAACGCGCGGCGTGAGCAATCGAATGCTGGCAAAGCGGGCTGAAGTGAAATGGAAAAATGGATGGCTGCTCGTGGTGCATTTGTTTGGACATTAGTACCAGGATTTCCGCGCGAACGTTAAATAAGATGTAGAAATCTAAAATCACAAATCAGCAATCTAAAATTTTTTCGGGGAGCTCGGTACGCACGGGCTGAGAGGGCGATTGATGATCGCCGACCCATTGAACCTGATCCAGATAATGCTGGCGCAGGGACGGTTAAAACAAGCGAGACCGCCTCTACTGACCAGAGGCGGTTTAATTTTTTTTGAGAAGGAGAAAATGTACGTGAATAAATTTCGATTCGTCATTCCAATTTTGTTGGCATTGATTCTGAGCGCGTGCGGAGGCGCGGCGCCAACGAATCCGCCGACAACACCGGTGTTGATCGCGCCCTTTGTCGTAACCAGCGCACCTACGCCAATTGGTGCAACTCCAGCCCCCACCATCCCACGAGCAACCCTTGCGCCTACGGCGACAGAGGCGGCGACCGCCATCCCGCCGACCGAGACGCTCGCGCCGGGGCAGACCGAATTAATTCTCGTCACGCACGATTCCTTCGCGGCGAGCGAGGAGGTGATCAAAGAATTCGAAAAGGCGAACAACGCGCGCGTGCGTATTCTCAAATCGGGCGATGCGGGCGCGGCGTTGAATAAAGAAATCCTCGCGGGCGCGTCGAATCCGCTGGGCGACGCGTTCTTTGGCGTGGACAATACTTTTTTCAGCCGCGCGCTCAAAGCGAATATTTTTGAGTCATACAAAACGGTGGGCATTGAGAATATTCCGAATCAATTCCGGCTCGATGCGGAGAATCGGCTCACGCCTATCGATCACGGCGATGTTTGTCTGAATTACGACAAGGGTTGGTTCAAGGATAAAAATATTCCGCCGCCGCAAACGCTCGAAGATTTGACCAAGCCGCAGTACAAGAGTTTGCTCGTCGTGGAAAATCCCGCGACCTCATCGCCCGGTCTCGCATTTTTGCTAACGACGGTCGCGCACTTTGGCGAAGACAAATATCTCGACTATTGGAAACAATTGCGCGCCAACGACGTCGTCATCAGTGAGGGTTGGGAGGACGCGTATTACAACAAATTTACCTGGAGCGGCAAAGGTGATCGCCCCATCGTCGTGAGTTACGCCACCAGTCCCGCCGCGGAAGTTTTCTTTAGCAACGGTAAGTACACTGAACCGCCGACGGGCAATGTGGTCAAAAATGAATCGTGCTTTCTGCAAATCGAATTCGCGGGCGTGCTCAAAGGCGCGAAACATCCTGAGCTCGCGCGCAAATTCATCGACTATATGCTCGGCGTGCGATTCCAGAGTGATGTGCCGTCGCAGATGTTTGTGTATCCGGTGAATCCAAACGCCAAACTGCCGGACTTTTTCCAATTCGCATTGGAGCTAAAAAGCTCGACCTCGCTGCCACCCGACCAGATCGACGCCAATCGGGACAAGTGGATCAACGCGTGGACGCAGGCTGTCTTGAGATAGAATTGTGTAGGGGCTGTGTAGGGGCGGGTCTCAGACCCGCCCCTACAATAACCAAAATGGTAAATCGTTTCTTCGCACTCGCGCCGCGAATAATTTTTCTCTTGCCGCTCGCGTTTCTCGCGGTCTTTTATTTTTATCCGCTTGCCTCGATTCTCGCTTACTCTCTCTTGCCGAATGGCGCGCTCGATCTCTCGGGCATACGCGAAATTTTTTCCGACCCGTACTATCTCGGTGTCTTGTGGTTCACGACGAGGCAAGCAGTCGTCTCGACCTTGCTCACGCTGGTTGTCGCTTTTCCCGCCGCGTACATTTTCGCGCGCTTTCGCTTTCGCGGGCAGTCCTTCTTGCGCGCGCTCACGACGATTCCGTTCTTGATGCCGACAATTGTGGTCGCGCCCGCGTTCATCGCGCTGCTCGGACCGCGCGGGCTGCTGAATTTGGTGCTGATGAATATGTTTCACCTCGACGCGCCTCCGCTGAAACTCGTCGGCACGATTGGAATTATTTTCATCGCGCATATCTTTTACAATTACACCATTGTCCTGCGCCTCGTCGGCGGATTTTGGTCGAATCTCGACCCGCAGTTTGAAGAAAGCGCGCGCGTGCTCGGCGCGAATCGGCTGCGCGTGTTCTGGAACATAACGCTGCCGCTGCTCGCGCCCGCGCTGCTCGCTGCCGCGCTGCTGGTTTTTATTTTCGATTTCACCTCATTCGGCGTTATTCTGATTCTCGGCGGCGCGCGACTCGCCACACTCGAAGTCGAAATTTATCGCCAGACTGCCAACCTGTTCAACTTGCAGCTCGCGGCGGTGCTCTCGCTTTTGCAAATCACGTTCACCTTTATCTTTATGCTGATCTATACACGGCTGCAAGCGCGGCTGGCGCTGCCTTTGAAACTGCGTCCGCAAAATGTGACGCGGCGCGCGGTGAAAACCGCGCGCGAAAAAATTCTTGTCGCGACGAATCTCGCGGCGATGTTACTCTTCTTGCTGACTCCGCTCGCGCTGTTGGTGCTCGAATCATTCGATACGCCGGGCGGTTTAGGTCTAGCTTATTACGCGGAACTGGGCATTAATCGGCGCGGCTCGATCACGTTTATTGCGCCGACCGACGCTATTCGTAACTCGCTCGCGTTCGCCGTCATAACGGTGGTGGTCGCGGTGAGTCTGGGTTTGCTCGCCGCATATTCGATTGTGCAGGCGCGGCGCGGCACGACTCTACGGGATGCCATTTATCTCCTGCCGCTCGCGACGTCGGCGGTAACGCTCGGATTTGGATTTATCCTCGCGCTTGGAAGACCGCCGCTCGACTTGCGCGCCTCGTTTTGGATTATTCCGATCGCGCACACCCTGATCGCGCTGCCGCTCGTCGTTCGCAGTCTGCTGCCGCTCTTGCGCGACATCAAGCCGAACTTGCGCGAAGCCGCGTCGGTGCTCGGCGCGTCGCCGCTGCGCGTGTGGCGCGAGATTGATCTGCCGATTGTCGCGCGGGCATTGGTCGTCGGCGCGGTGTTCGCGTTCACGGTCTCGATGGGCGAATTCGGCGCGACGACGCTGGTGGCGCGACCGGAGTACTCCACGATTCCACTCGCCATCTATCGTTTTCTCGGACAACCCGGGTTGATGAATTATGGTCAAGCGCTCGCGCTCAGTTCGATCCTGATGCTGGTCAGCGCGCTCGCGATTGTTTTAATGGAAAGATTCAGAGCGGGCGAGGTGGGCGAGTTCTGAGCGGTGAGCAGAGAGCGGTGAGTGACGAGCGACTAACAACTAATGAGTCTCCTTAAAGTCCTTCACGTTTTCAAATCGTACGACGGCGCGCCGCTGTTGCGCGATGTCAGCTTTGATGTGGGCGCGGGCGAGATTGTTTGTTTGCTCGGTCCGAGTGGCACGGGCAAGACGACGCTGCTGCGAATGATCGCGGGGCTGGAAGAATTGGAAGCGGGACAGATTCTTTTCGAGTCGCGCGATGTGCGCGGCGTGCCGGTGCATCGGCGCGGCTTTGGCTTGATGTTTCAGGACTTGGCGCTCTTTCCACATCGCAGCGTGTATGAAAATATCGCGTTCGGTCTGCGGATGCATGCTCAGTCTTTGGCTGAGCAGGAAATTCGCGCGCGGGTGGAAGAAACGCTCGCGCTCGTCGGTCTCGACGCGGCGCGTTTCGCCACGCGCGATGTGAATCATCTTTCCGGTGGCGAGCAGCAGCGCGTCGCGCTCGCGCGCAGTCTCGCGCCGCGCCCGCGCTTTTTAATGTTCGACGAGCCGCTCGGCGCGCTCGACCGAATTTTGCGCGAGCAGTTGGTGGTTGATATTCGCGAACTGTTGAAACGGATCGGGATGACCGCGCTGTACGTGACGCACGATCAGGAAGAGGCATTCGCGGTCGCCGACCGCCTGGTTATTTTGAATGAAGGACACGTCGAGCAGATTGGGTCACCGCCGGAGGTTTACCACAATCCTGCCAACACTTTTGTCGCGCGCTTTCTCGGATTGACAAATTTGCTTGACGGTCAGGTCATAGCGGTCGGCGATGGTCTGGTTCACGCGGCGACCGCGTTGGGCGCGTTCGTATTTTATTCCGACGGAACAGCCCGCGTGGGCGATGAGGGGATGCTCCTGCTCAGACCGCGAGCGCTGGTCGCGCTGGCAGAGCCGGGCGAGGAGGGAGACAATATGCTGCGCGGCTGGATCGTCGAATCCACAATGCGCGCGGGGCATACGCGCATCGTGCTCGCGAGTGACGAGCACCGATTCACATTCGAATGGGATGGGGTGGAGCGAGTTGGTGAAAGGGTGACGTGCAAGTTGGACCCGGCGAAAATTTCACTCTTGGAGCTCAGTGTGAAATCCGCCAGTTGACTGATGTGCCAGCAACGCGTGCTGCATATACTTGGCGCGGTCGTGCGGTTGGCTTCGAGGCTGCAGCAGACTGCACAAGGGGAACGGAGCTTTAGCTGAAATTGTCGTTGTGGAGTTGCTGGATATTTAGTTATGAAGAGAGACGCGGGAGACCGCGTCTCTCTCTATTTTCAACGAATTCAGGAGGACAAGCCATGAACGATTTACTCAAGGAACAGTGCGTCGCCTGCCGCCGTGATTCACCCCGCGTCACGGCAGCAGAAATCGAGGAGCTGGCTCCTTCTATTCCCGAATGGAAAATCGTCGAGTGCGAGGGCGTGCCACAACTGGAGCGCGTGTTTCGGTTCAAAGATTTTTCGCAGGCGCTCGAATTTACGAATCGCGTCGGCGAGCTGTCGAATCGACAAGACCATCATCCCAAGCTGTGCACGGAATGGGGCAAAGTGACCGCGACTTGGTGGACGCATCTGATCAAGGGCTTGCATCGCAACGATTTCATTATGGCTGCCAAGTCCGACCAAATTTTTTCGGAAATGACAGGAGCGCCATCGGAATCAGAATCGCTCAGCGCCGCGCCGCGCGACAAGAAAGCAGTCTGACCGCGAAATTTTTTCAAAAAGAAATCGGCTGATTCGTTCATTCGAATCAGCCGATTTTGTTTTACGTTCAGGTTGCCGGTGCGAGCCGTTAGCTGAATGGCTTGATGACCATATCAAAAATAAGGAGAGCGAGGATGAGCACATCAAAGTAGGCGGCGTAACGCGGCACTGGTTCATCCAGCACCTTTTGTAATTCAGTGGACACTGAACCCTCGCTCGCGGTCGCCGCTTGCACCACGCGCGCTTCCCAGGGACCGAACACGACGCCACCATTCACCGCCGTCACGATGAACAGGACATAGGCGATGAGGAGCCAGGGCGCGAATAAATTCCAACCGCCGGTGTACGCCGTAATCAGCCCAAAGATCATCCCGACGACATACAGTCCACCGGCTAGTGAACCGAAAGATTTGCCGAGATTGAACACGACGCGAATCGCGGGAACATCGCGCGCGCGCGCAATGCGTAGCAGCAGCAATCCCGAACCGACCGAGGCGGCGACAGCCATAAACATAATCGCGATGTGAATAAATTTGAGAATCGGCATGCGTGCTCTCCATAGGATAAATTTTAGAATTGTTGTTGGCGATAGTGCTGTAAATTCGCAGCGTGTCAATTACGACAAAATTTTTAATCAAAGACTCATGAAAATCGGTTGACAAGTACACGCGGCTGTGGTAGAGTTCAATCCCGGAATGAGACCGGGAATTTTTATTTTCGATTGGTTGTGGGGAATGCGGGCGCTCGCGCTGCTGATTTTCTCACCGTCCTTATTTCTGGAGAGACCATAAATTGGTCTCTCTTTTTTTTGTCGAGGCGATGGAATGGAAGCGTACGAATTATCCGAAGTGCGGGTGCAAGGACTCCCGCGAACTTTAATTCTCGAATCGGACAGCATCGATCGCTTGCTTGTTTTACCCGGAAGAAAATTGCTGGGACTCGAACGCCAGCAAGCCGCCTTCGAGTCGACGGTGACGTGGTTCCGCGCGCTGCGCGGGCAGAATTTATTGGCCGACAATCCGGGCGAGATGTGCACCGTCACCGTGCTCGCCGAGGGCATCGGTCACAATCTGCCCGGCGCGCTCGCGACCGTACTCGGCGACCAATATCATCGCGGCGATAACTGGATTGGCGTGAGTCGTTTTGCGCTGCCGAAAACCCGCGCGGACGAGTACACGCCGTTCGATGCGCGCGTGAATTACCTGCGCATTCATTCCAATGCGCGCGTGTGGTGCGTGCTCGACACGGTGGCGACCGGCGCGACGCTCGTACGCGGACTCGAAGCCGCGTTCCACAACGCGAGCAAGCCCGAGCAAATCGTGTTGGCGACACCGGCGGGCAGCGCGGTGGGAATGCGCAAGATCGCGGACTTGTGCGCGCGGGAAAACGTCGCGCTGACTCTCACGTTCTTTGGCGCGATTTTTGGATTATGGGAAGATGGCACGGGACTGCCGTGGTGTCACCCCGATACGATTCTCTCCGGCACACCGCGCAGCGAAAAAAATCGCGCGCTCACCGCGCACCTGTTCAACCAACTGCCGGGATTCTGCTCGGTCGGCGATTGCTCTGCCGATTTCTTTGACGTGGCTGAAGCGAAAAAAATTCTCGCCGAGGAGGAAGAGCGATTCGGTTGGCGCTTGCCCGAACTGGAAAAGGAGGCGGTATAAGACCAAGTGATGAGCGATGAGGACTGAGCAATGAG
>JBBSHK010000098.1:0-8512 GCA_038253185.1 Anaerolineae bacterium
GGGATAACTGTTCAGCGGCGCGGGGTCAGTGGGCAGTGCATAGGACTTGGCGCTGGCAACCGCAATCGAACGAAAGCCCGTCACCAGATTGAACACAATAAAATTGGAGTAAGCCAGGACGCCCGCGCCCGCGGCGACCCACGTCCACCGCTCACGCAGCCACGCGAGCGCGCCGCGTCGCGCCAGCAGCCACAACGCGAGACCGGGCAACAGTGCCAAAACGGAAGGATGCGATTGCAGCGCAAGTCCGAGCAAAAAAAACGCCAGGGGCAACCAAATTTTTTCCTGCGGCTTTTTTTCAAGCGCCATCACAAAGCATGTCAACGCGAGCGTTGTCAAGAGCGGAGTGATGCTGTTCGTCCAGAAGACGTGACTGTTGATCAGGATGTGAAATGGATTTGCCGCGAGCAGCGCGCCCGCGATCAAGCCGCCGAGCCGTCCGCCCCACACGCGCGCGAAAAAAAATGTCGCGACGACGGTGAACGCGCCGAGCACCGCGACAAAGACGCGCGGCGTGAAAGGATCAAGCCCAAAAATTCGCAGCACCAGCGCGAGCGGATATGCGGCGACGGGTCCAAGGTGCGGCTGGCTGGGCAGCACCAGCGGCAAGCTCTGCCCCAGCGCGATCTTCGCGGCGTCGAGCGCCTCTGTCATTTCCGAGTCCCACAGCGGCGGCGCCAACCGAATAAACGGCAGGCGCAGCGCGAGCGCGCACACAAACAGGGCGAGCGCGACAAACGCGTCGAACCTGAAACGAATCAAATATTCGCGCCAGCGAACGCGTGGCATCGGCTGCGTCGTGTTAGCTGGTTCAATGATTGCCGGTGTAGACATCAAGCCAAAATTTTTTAGGAGCTTTTAATGGCGAGGACGAGAATCGAATGACCAAAGGGCAGAGAGCGTTTGCCGGGCGCGAGGTAAGCACTCTCGGCGAGCAGCGAGCGATACAACAACCGCGTCGCGAGATTCGCGTCGGGCGCACGCGGCGTGGCGCTCAAGCCCGGGTCGGCGGCGCTCGCATTTTCACGCGCGAATCGTCGCCGCGCGCTGACGAGCAGCGCGGGCAGAAAATTCACATAGGTCGCGGTATGAATTGCCAGTCCCGCCTGCTCGACCCGCGCGCGAATTTCGGAAAGCGTATAGCGCTCGTAATCGCGCGCGTTCGCAACAGGATAACCGCAGCGGCTGTTCGTGCGCAAAAAGAAAATGCCGCCGCGCTTGAGCACGCGCGCAACTTCTGCCAGAGCGTGCGTGTCGCCGCCCGGACGCGGCAAATGTTGAATCACGTCTGTCGAGATCACCAGGTCAAAGTACTCGGCGCTAAACGGTAACGTCAGCACCGTGGATTCGATGAGGCGGTGGTGTCCGCGGCGCGCGCAAAATTCCAGTCCCGCGCGCGCGAGGTCGAGACCGATTGGCTCGATGTCGGTGTAACGTTTGACCCACGTCAGTGTCAGCCCTGTGCCGCAGCCCGCGTCGAGCACGCGCCAATCGCGCGACGGGGGTGCGAAGCGATCCAGCAAGCGGGTGGCGGTGGCGCGCAGACCGAGCGACCACCAATGCTGTTCCTCTTGCGCGGCGAGTCGCTCGTAATATTCGCTTGAAAAAACGTGCGCGGCTTGGCTCACGGTGCGACCGTCGTGACACTGCGCGCGGCGAGTGTCAACGTAAGAAATCCTTCGCTGTTCGATAGCGGCGCGCCCACGTGCCACATTTGCAATGCAGTGCTCGTGCGCACGCGGAATTGCGCGGGCAGAGTCGTTGCTCCGCGAATTTGAACGGTGACAGTTTTCGCATCGGCGCGATTGTTGATGATCACAAACACTACTTTGCCATCGGGTCGTTGAAATGCCGAGACGCGAATTCGCGGGTCAAGGCTGCTCGCGTCCACGCGCACCGAGCCGGGCACAATTTCGCGCGCATACTGTCCAAGCAAATAGCCGTACGGAGAAATTTCGTAACGTGCCAAGCTGCCGTCAGGACTAAAGTACACGTATAACAGCGTCTCTTCCCAATTCGGACGGCGGATAAAGAACAAGAGCATCTGGTCAAACGCGGAGACATTCGTCTGAGTCAATTCGTCGTGGACGTGATTCGCCCGCCCGAGCGCGCGGTCAAAATCACTCATTGCTGTCGGCGTGTTGGAGCTGACCTCCGTCATCCACAACGGCACCTGATATTTTTCCGCGAGCGCGCGCAATTTGGCGCGGGCGAGAGTCGCGGCGGGAGGCAATTGACCTTGCTCGGAAGTCCGCGCAATCGCCTCCGGCTGATCGTAGGCGTTCTCGTACGAATGATACGCGAGCGCGCCGACATACTGCCGCGTGTTCGGATCGCCCAAAATGGGCGCGGCATAATTCATCGCGTTGAAAACATTCACATCGTCGGGAATCACGAGGCGCGTGGCGAGTCCATTCGCCCTCAGACGCGCGCCGAGTTTGCCGACGACGTCCTTCATCATCTCGGGCGACATTACACTGTTGAGCGACGGTTCATTTTGCAGCGCCATATACTCCAGCGGCTGACCGATATCGCGGAAATGAATCGCCAGCGCGAGCAGATGTTCGACATATTCGTCCGCGAGCGCGGGCTTGAGCGAATTGGCGCCCGGATTCCTCAACCACTTTTCACCCGCGCCATTGTTCGCAAACGTCGGGAACCAGGTCTTGAGTCCCACCGCGCGCGCCAGATTAACGTAATCGCTGAATGGTTTTGCTCCGGTCGCGCTGATATTGTGATAGTCCCACGTAAAGTGCGTCCAATCAAAAACGTTCGGGTCGGCATTGTCATTCTCCGGCTCAAAGCCGCCCGAAAAAAATCGCGCTCGCGTGAATCCCAACTCCTGATGCAGCGTCCGCGCAATCTCGACGCGTGTGGCAGCGGCGACCGTAACACGTTCGGGTTGCGAGGCATCGTGCGCGCGGTAAACACCCTCCAGGTCAAAGGGAAACACCGTCGCGCCGAACCCATTGATGACCTGATGCCTTTGGCTCGCGTCGATGCTGATCGAAACGGCGGGTGTGCTCGTCCGCGTGAGGGCGAGGGTGGGAGCGGCGGTCGGCGGCGGTGCCGTTGCAGCCAATGCCGTTGCCGTCGCGCCGGTGGTCGCCGTCTCCGTGGCAGAGTCGGTTGCGGTCGCGAGCGCGGTGTTCGTCGGCGCGGACGATTCTGCGCGGGTGGGCGTCGCGTTTGCAGAATTATTGCGCGCGCAGGCGCTGGTCAGGCATAACAACGCGAATACAAAAATTGCGCGCAAGAATCTCATGATTTCATCTCTTGTCGGAACCATGCCACCGTGTCGTCCAATCCTTCGTCCAGTCCCCGTTGCGGCTGATAGCCCAACTGCTGCAAGCGCGCAATGTCCGCCGACCACCGCAGCGATACGCCCGGACCGACATCGCCGGTGTAATTAAAGCGCGGCGACGCGCCCATCTTTTCACAGATCAATTGCGCGAGGTCGCGGATCGAAATGGGCTCGCCTGAACCGACATTGTACACCTCGCCGCGCAGCGGCGCGTGTTCCGCGACGGTGAGCAGCGCCTGGACTGCATTGCTGACGTAATTAAAATCGCGCACCTGATTCCCGTCGCCGTGAATTTCCAGTTCACGTGGGTTCGTGTGAATTTTCCACATCAAGTCCCACACGACGTGGTGCCGCAAGCGTGGTCCATAAACCGGAAACAAGCGAACGCTCGCAGTACGCATTCCGTACACGCGCGCGTAAACATCTACGTAACGTTCCGCCGCCAATTTGCTGACGCCGTACGGCGCGAGCGGCAGCGTCGTATCTTCTTCGCGAGAGAGCTCGCCTGAGCTTTCGCCGTACACTGCCGCGCTGGATGTGAAAAGGAGACGCGTTTGCGGCGAGAACTCGCGCACGCTTTCCAAAAGATTAAAAGTCGCCAGCAGATTTTTCTCAAGGTCGCGGCGCGGGCTTTTCACCGATTCCGGCACAGTGGCGTGACCGGCGAGATGAAAAATAAAATCGAAAGCGCGCGCGCGCAGCAGCCGAGACTGGTTGTTCTCGCGCAGATCGAATTCGCGCAGCTCGATGTGGTCAATCACCGCCGTGAGATTTTTCAGATCACCTGAGGACAAATCATCCACCACTGTGACTTGCGCGTGGCGACCTACCAATTCCTCGACCAGATGGGAGCCAATAAACCCCGCGCCGCCCGTGACGAGAATCGAACTGTCTGAAAAAAAATCAGGCACTCCGATCGCTCCTCTGCCGCGTACTCAAAACGCGCGCGGCGGAAACCTGCGCGGCTTCGGCAAGCACTGCAAGCGTTTCGGCGGAACAGCGCTCCCATGAAAAACGGCGCGCGTGGGTGAGACCTTTTTCGCGCAAGTCATTTCGCAGGGCAGGATCGCTCGCGAGGCGTGACATCGCCTCGACAATTTCTTCCACTTCGGGTTTCGAGATCAAGAGCGCAAACCCTCCGGTCATCTCGCGCAGTCCGGGAATGTCAACGGTGATCACCGGCGTACCGGTTGCTTGCGCCTCCAGCGCGGTCAGCGACAGCGCCTCGTACGAGTAGGGCATAATGAACGCTTGCGCCGCGTTGTAGAGCAGAATCAGGTCCTCATCGGAAACATATTCGACGTGATTGAAATCTTGGCTGATGCCCAATTCTGCCGCGAGCTTGACCAGATTCAGATTGATGCTGTTCAGTCCGACGATGAGTAATTTGTGCGGCAAGCTGGTTCGCCGTTTGAATTCGGCGAATGCTGTCAGCAGTGCGGGAAGATTTCGGCGCACTGTCAATTTACCAACAAAGAGGAAGAAGGGAGCAGTTGTGCCGAGATAACGCGCGCGTGTTGCCTCGACGCGCGGGTCATCAGACAGAGCGCGAAAAATTTCCGCGGGCGCGAGCGGCACCGGGCGAATCCGCGATTCCGGCACGTGGTACGAGCGCGCGACGTCGCGCCGCGCGGTTTCTGTGGTCGTGACGACGAGCGCGGCGTGCCGCGCGCTCCACCCGTACAACCGGTCGTAAAAGAGTCGCGCGCTTAACGAGTAATATTGCGGATAGAGGTGGAGCGTGGCTTCAAACGTGGTCACGACGGTCTTGCCGCGCGCGAGCAACGGTCGCGAATAAGAAGGACAGAAGAGAACGTCGTCGGTTGCCGTCGGAGCGAGTCGCAGATTTTCCCAGATGAGCATCCGCCAATGTGGCGGGAGCACGCGCACGCGAATATTTTCGGGCAGAGGGATTTGTTCGCGATCAATTGGTTGCGGTGTGTAAAAATTAATCTCATCGAACTGTCCGGCGATCACGTCGGGCGTCCAGTGCTTGACCACATTCAACAGGTAGCGTCCGACACCGGTGCGCTGACCGTGAATCCGCCAGCCGTTAATTCCCAATCTCAAAACGGTGTCCGCCTATTCTCGACGCGGCTCAAGGTAACAACACCTCGCCATTAAACCCGCGGGCGCGCAGCTTGGGCACAATTTCATCATAATAATTCCACGCGAACAAAATGCCCGCGTCGGCAGGTCGTTCATCGTGGAACATATATTCCTCGTCAACGATTGGAATGTGAACGCCGGGCAGGTATTTGCCCATCCGCAAAGGATTGAGCTCCGTCACGTATGCGACCCGATCGGGACCGAGGCGACAATAGTTGCAGATGGTCGAAGCTTTGGCGGGCGCGCCGAGACCGATCACTTTTTTGCCTTGCGAGTTGAGCCGATAAACCTGATCGAACAGTTTACCTCGCCGCGCTTGTACTCGCCGCGCGAATTCGTCGTGCGTCGCCTGCCGGTAAAGTTTTGCTTCTTGTTCCACCGTCTCTAACGCGCGCACGCGCTCGGAGATGGGATAAGCTCCCGCGTGACAACTGAACACGCGAATCGAGCCGCCGTAAATGTCCGAGCGCTCGACATCAAATATCTCCATATCGTACTGGCGAAAGAGATAGTTGAGCGGCTGGAGCGAATAGTAGCGGAGGTGCTGGTGAAAAATATTGTCATAGTGCAGACGCTGCACCATGTCGAGCCAATACTGCGAGTCGGTCGCAAACACGCCGCGTGGGGCGAGAATTTTTTTGACGCCGCGCATCACGCCCGCGAGATCGGCGATGTGCGCGAACACGCCGCACGCGGTCACCGCCTCCGCCTTGCCGTAATGCTCGAGAATATATTCCCCCGTCTCGTCATTGAAAAACGCGTGCAGCGTAGGAATACCTTGCTCATTCGCGAGGCGCACCGGATCGCCCGAAGGATCGACGCCGAGAAATTTTACGCCGTACGGAAGGTATCCTTTGAGCAGCGTCCCATCGTTGGAGCCAATGTCCACTGCAAATGAATCGCGGTCGAGTCGCATCAATTGGACGAGCTGCCGCGGCAGACTTTGTAAATGGCGCGTCGCGGTGACGGTGGTGCCACTCACGAACGGAAAATTTTTGTACACGATTCGCGGGTTGACGATATAGCCCAGTTGGGTCAGACCACAATTGAAACAGTGATGCAGTTGCATCGGATAAAATGTTTCGGGTTGATTGAGTTGTGCCTGCGAGAGAATGAGATCGCCGACCGGCTGATGTCCCACGTCAAGCCCGGGCACCGTCGGCGCGCCGCAGATTTGGCATTTGACGCGCCGCGCGGTCTCGCGCGGCGGGCGCGCCGGTAAGCCGCGGCTGCGACTGGAAATCGTAACTGGCTCCTGAATCATGCGCGACCTCTAAAATAATTTTGAAAGCACTCGATGATGTATGCGACATCGTCGTCGCTCATATCGGGATGGCAGCCGACATAAAACGCATTCTCATTCAGCCGCGCCGCGACGGGATATTGCGCGTCGAGATTGCCGAACAGCTTGCGGTAGATCGGCTGATTGATCAACGGCAGAAGATAACGCGTCTCGATATTGCGCTCTTCGAGGTACGCGATCAAGTCGGCGCGACTGATCTTGGGATTCACAATCGTCAGCGGGTACATCATAAAGGCGTGATCGGAATCGGGGCGGCGGCGCGGCAACTGCAAAAAATCCTGCCACGTCGAGAGTCCCTCGGTCAGGTATGCCGCGATCTGTTGGCGGCGCGCCCACGTGGACTCGCGCTCTTCGAGTTGCGCGATCCCGAGCGCAGCTTCCATTTCGGTCGCGCGATAACTGTGCCCCAGCCGCACAAAAGTAAAGCGGCTGTTGGCGATGCGAAACAGGTCGCCGTCGTGCGCCACTTGATCGTCGTCAATCCGCGTATAAATCGGATCGCGTCCGTGATTCATCAAGCTCTTGAGCAGCACCAAAAGTTCGCGCTCGCTCGTCGTGCACAGTCCACCGACGCCGGTGGTGATGAGATGCGCGGCATAAGTGGAAAAACACGCGATGTCGCTGAACGAACCGACCGGTCTGCCTTTGTAACGCGAGAACATTGCCTCGCACGAATCTTCGACAAGACGAAGGTGATGCCGCCGCGCGATGTCGAGAATCGGATCCAGATCACATGGCAGACCGGCGATGTGCACCGGCATAATCGCGCGCGTGCGCGGCGAAATCTTGTCCTCAATTTTCGCGGGGTCCAGCGTATAGTATTGCGGATCGACATCCACAAAGACCGGCTGCAATCCATTGTAGAGCACCACGTTCGAGCTGGCGACAAACGTCAGCGCGGGCACGATCACCTCGTCGCCATCTTGCCAGTTGTCCTTTTCCTTGAGCGCGGCGAGCGCGATCTGCAAGGCGCTGGTGCCGCTGTTACACATCAAGCCATAGCGACAATCGTGCAGCGCCGCGATCTGCGCCTCAAACCGCGCCATCATCGGACCTGCGTTCAGCCGATTGCTGTCGAGGACTTGCATGACGAGTTCTTTGGCGCGGTCGCTGACGCGAAATCCACCGACGCCGATCTGCCGTCGCCGAGGAAAGTTCGTGGCAGGTGTGTTGGTTTCAGTTGAATTGGCTAAGGGCGGCGCTGGGGTTGGTGTCGTCGCATCTCGCTCTATCATGCTGGTCTCCTGCGAATCCTATTAAACCTCAAGACTCTTCTCCAGTTTTGTTTGCCAGATGGCGATGCTCAGTGCGCGCCTTGCTTAATCGTGAATGATTCCTTGCACTGGATGACCAAGAGGCTGGCTTAAAAGTAAAATTGTCATTCTGAGCGCGGTAGCGCCAAGCATCTCTCAGGTGGCAAAATAGTGTGCGCATCCCCTCCAGAGATGTCCCTAACTAGGAGGTACGCCGCGCGGCAAACATAAAGAGCCACCCCAAAGCGTCCGCGATTGGCGTACCATTTAATGATCGCGAAGCTTGGTCAATAACGCGCCGAATACGGGTTGGGTAGGCTTGCAGCAAAGGTGGGTAGACACCCACGCTCTGCATGGTTATATCAGAGCACCCCAAATCATTCAGCCACTGGCGATATTCAGTTGGACCAAAATTAGATCTATAGACGTTCGTCGCTCTCCTGCGATAACTCGGCCGGTGCAGCGAGAATTTGCGAGGAACTATATCTGCATAAAGGACACCACCGGGTCTTAGTATCCGGATCATCTCGGCAAGCAGAGGCA
>JBBSHK010000099.1:0-8508 GCA_038253185.1 Anaerolineae bacterium
CATTTCATAGAGCCAGAGAGGCAGTTCCAATTGCAGAGGTTGAAGAATTTGCAGACACGCACCAGCCACTGATTCAGATAACAAACCATTTCAAGAATTGATTTCCCAGCGATGGGGGAGCGAGAACATTCCGCGCGAGCCGTCGTTCTGCGTAACGACAAGCCCCAGGACATCCGGCTTCCAGAGAATATGATTTTCTTGCCGACCTTCGCTTAACACCAAACCGATTTGATAGGTGCCCACAGGAAAGTTGAAACTCTCGAAGGAAAGCGCCATTGAACCTTTTCCAACAAGCGGTGAAAGTTTTATTCCATCAAAGTCGGTGGCATAACTCGCGTAGAGCGCGCCGCCGACCGCACGCAGGTCAACGCCGAAAATTGGAAGGCCGATCGGTTCTCCAATTTCGTACTCGATCAGAAACTCGACACGCGAGCCACTGGTCACACTTACGATCCCATTTGAATTTTCCAATTGCGTACCAGCAACTCGCAACTGTAAACAGTTTTTATCTGTACGAATCGCCGTTGGTGGCGCAAATTCGGTTTCAGCAGACCACATCGACGTCTGATACTCGCGTACTATATCATTAGGCGCACCGTACGCTTTAATCTGTCCTTCCGCGAGATAAAGTGCGGACTGGCAATAATCCCGAATCACGTACGGATTATGTGAGACGAGGAGCGTCGTCGTACCGTGTGACAACAACTCGACAACTTTGCGGTAGCACTTGGATTGAAAATTAATGTCGCCCACGGCGAGGACTTCGTCCAGCAAGAGCACATCCGGATCAATATGCGCCGCCACGGCAAAGCCGAGGCGCGCGTACATCCCCGACGAGTAATGTTTCACAGGCGTATCCACGAAGGCTTCAAGTTCAGCAAACTCGATGATGCTGTCGAGCTTGCGGTCTATTTCCCCGCGACTCAGACCCATAATCACGCCGTTCAAATAGATATTGTCCCTTCCCGTCAAGTCTGGATGAAATCCAGCGCCCAACTCTATCAACGACGCGACCCGCCCTCTCACTTGCACCTCGCCCAAGGTAGGGCGCGTAATACCTGCGAGCAGCTTCAAGATCGTGGTCTTGCCAGCGCCGTTCGCGCCAATGATACCGAGAGCCTCGCCGCGTCTCACCTGGAGATTTACATCGCGCAAAGCCCAGACAAAACGCTCGGATTCAATTTGCTGTTGAGGGTTCACGCGGTTGCGCGCCCAAGCCCATCGCGACGGTCGCGCCAACTTGGAGATTGCTCCTCGTAGCGTGCGGCGCTCACCGAGAGCGTAGCGTTTAGACACATTTGTGAATCGAATTGCGGGCTCCACTTTTGCTCCGCGTCGCTTTTAACGTTGTCCGACCCGTGCCAAACGGGTGACGACGATCGCGCCGATTAACAACAGAACAGGGATGGTGCCGAGAAGGAGAGGAAACCATGGTGACGAAGAGTTCGATTGATTTGGCGATTCAGCAGCAGTCCAGGTTCTGGCTCGCGTTGCCGTCGGCGGCGGTGGGGTCGAGACTTGAGTCGGAATTTTTGTGGCTGTGGGGAATAGCGTGGGCAAGGGTTGAGGCGGAACAGCCGGAGCATCTGTCAAGCGAGTGGTGTACCAGATACGTTCGAAATCATCTTCGTACACGACGAAAAGTCGATTGCCTTCACTCACTACGATCCAGGGAAGTTCAACGGATTCTTTGCCCACAGCTCCACTGGAAATCAATATAGGATCAGACCAGGTTTTGCCATTCCATGCCAGATAGTACACATCTTCAGTTCTTCCCTTTCCGCTGACAGATGTCACGAGGTGAAGCACGCCCGCACTGTCAAAAGCCATCGCTGAATATCCGGTAAAGCCACCCTTTATTTGCTCGGTGATCCTCTGCGGTGAACTCCAACTTTGTCCGCCGTTGTCGGACCATTGGTGCTTTCGATCGCCGAGGCCTACGGTCGCGTTCCAAACTAGATGCACAGCTCCTTTCTCAGTTGTCGCGACGTTAATCAATCCAAAATTTTCACCAGCAACTTGCAGGGGCGGTGTCCAGTTTTTTCCACCATCTGATGACTGGCTGTAAAATGCGCCAGAGGGCGGCCAGCCATGAGGCAGTTCGAATTGCGTCCAGGCGACGTGAAGGCGCCCGCTCTGATCCACTGCGATCCGCGGATAATCGCTCGCACTATTCGATGGTTCCGCGTGCGAGATTGCGAGTTCGGGCGTCCAGCTTTGCCCACCGTCACGCGATTGCCGGTAGAAGATATTCTCGCCGGCAAGTGTAAAGGCGAGATGCAGGACACCGTCACTCGCTGCCAAAATATCAGAATTCGAACTTGCGGTGTTGGAAAGTAACCGCGGCAGAGTCCATCCCCGCGCCGAGTCCACTTGCAAGACATGTGCTCGGCTGTAATAAATTTGTCCGAGCGCGCCGCCCTGCCACACCACGTGGAAATATCCGCGCGGGTCAAGCGTCACCGCGGGCAAATTGAGCCGACCACCATCGGGCGAGGTCAATATCTCGACCGGGTGCGACCAAGTGCCGTTGTGGAAACGCGCGTACATCAAAGATCCTGGCGTGTCCCCGCCCGGATCTCTGGCTTCACGATATACAAAGAAAAGATGCACATCGCCTGAGGAATCGGCAAGCAACCTCGGATGCGTTACCGCGCCTGTCGTTTGAAATACGACGCTGGGCTCACTCCAAGGGGACTCTGCCTCCGCGGATTCGCGAGCGAGCAGGTTCGTCACGCAGACAAGAAGCGCCAAAAGGACGCACGCGAGCCAGAGCCAACTACTCGATCTGCTTGGCATCATGTCCTTTGAGATATGACTCACGCGGGAGCGAAAGGCGTCGCAGAGATCAAAATGCTTCCTTGTGCTCAGGATGGCAAGTCCAATTTAAATCACATCCGCAAATGTTGGCTCGACGCGTTCGAAATAAAGATAGGCGACAACGAATAATGCAATTGAGATCAGCGAGGCAGCCACCAACGATTGTAGGTTTGGCGTCTGCCCATGCAGTAGCACCTCTCGATAACCCTCAATCAATCCTGCCATCGGGTTGAGCAAATAAAGCCCCCGGAATTGCTCCGGCACAATACTTTGCGGATAAATCACCGGCGTCGCATACAGCCAAAGCTGGGTCAGGAGCGGCAGCACAAACCGCACGTCCCGATAGAAAACATTCAGCGCCGCTGCGATCAGGACTACTCCAATTGTGAAAATGATTTGCACGGATAGCAGCAGCGGTATCCACAGCCAAGCCCAAGTCAAGGGCACACCATAATAAATCAAAAGCGGTATCAACAATACTGCCGCAATGAGCAAATCTACAAAACATGCGCCGAGCGCCGCCAACGGAAAAATTTCACGCGGAAAATAAATTTTGGTAACGAGGTTCAGGTTGTTGACAATACTGGGCACTCCAAAAGTAATCGCGGAGGCGAAAAAGGTCCAGGGGAGCAGAGCCGTATAAGCAAAGATCGGGTAGGGCACTCCGTCGCTGGGCACGCGTATAAAGAATGAGAAAACTACAGTATAGATAATCATTAACGAGAGCGGCTGTACGATCGCCCAACTTACACCAAGTAATGACTGCTTGTAGCGCACTTTGATATCGCGAATCGTCCAGGTCAGCAACAGCTCGCGGTAACGATAGAGATCGTCCAGCGCGCGGAAAATGCCATGTCCATTATCGTCTGCCCGAAAGACCTTAATATCTTGCGCGTGCATCCTAATTCAGTTTGACACCAAGCTCACTTGGCTTCGCCGCGCGCCGCGCGGATTTCATCCGCCAGCGCGAGCGTCCAACCCGCACGCTCTTGGTCGCGTTGATAGCGCACCACCGCTTCGATCCTCAGTTGCGATTCTGCCTCGCCCACGCGCGACCACAGCGCGTACGCGTCATCCAAATCACCCGTAGCCAAATAAGTATCTCCGAGCAATTCAAGCGTGACTTCATTCACGGGATCGCGCGCGTACGCGCTTTCGAGGTATTCACGCGCGTGATCGTAATCGCCGCGCGACAATGCGATAGTGCCCAGTCTTTGTCGCGCGGTCAAATTGTTGGGGTCGAATCTCAGCGCGTCTCGAAAATTTTCTTCTGCTTGTGACAGGTTCGCGTCGCGGCGCACGTATTCAACCAGCCCGTCGGGAAATTTGTACTGCGCGAGTTCGACGCGCGTTTGGATCACACTTCCGACATTCGCGTGCCACAGCGCCATGAGCGGATCCCGCGCCAGCGCGCCAGTCAAGACCAGCGTACCAAGCGCAAGCGCGGCAAGACCCAGCGCGAATTTGGGACGTGAAGAGACACTATCGACTTGCGGCTCCTTCGCGTCAAGTGCCACGAGGGTCAAGCCCATTGGCAAAAAGAGTAAAGGCAGCGCGCGGCTCGAATACAAAGTGACATCCAATAAATTGTGCAAGAGCATCACGCTGGTCGCGGCGAGTCCGCCAATGGCTAACCAGTTGAGGTGCCCGCGTCGTTTCAAAACGAAAAAATAAAATTCGACGACGACCCAACCGAATGCAATCAAGCCAAGTACACCCTGCTCGATCCAGATTTGGAGAAACAGGTTGTGAACGTGAGTGAGAAACGGAACGTTCAGCAGGAGGGCGTAGGTGGAAAAAACCATCGGGAAGACGCCGAGTCCGCTGCCGGTGAAATAATAATCCTGGATCAACGCCCATGCCTTGGCGTACAAATCGATTCGCGAGAGTATGGACGAAATTCCATAGAGCGCGCCGGGCAGCGAAGCAAGGTCAGGGAACCGAAACACGCCCAGCGCGCCAATCAAAACGACGCCCGCGCCCACAGGCACAAAAACTCGACGCGGTGATCTTGCCCAACTAAAAAATGGACGCGCCATCGCCATCCCAACTGCAGCTACTGCCACCGCGCCCAGCGCGACCCACGCGCCGCGCGAACTCGTCATTACCAAGCCCAAGCCAATCACCAGCTCGAGGACAATAGCAAGAGCAAATTTAGCTCGCGCCGCGTCCTCGCGCAAGCGCCACGCGAACATTAAATTGATCGGCAGCGCGAGTTCAAGCACTCCCGCGACGATGTTCGGGTGCGGATCGTGCCAGTGCAATTGGGGCGACCAGGCGTGAAGCTGCGCGCCGATTTGCGTGATGAGGGCGAGCTTGATTTGATTTGAAAAATCATGCTGGGTGATAAAGTAAACGGCAAGCGCCGCATTCGCGAAAAGAAAACCCCAGACCATGGTGACGAGGAATGGAGCCACCGATTCGCTCACCTCGGCGCGAGCGCGCTGGAGAGCGATGACGAGATAAAAAAATAGCACGGAGATAGCGATGAGCGCGAACTTGAGCGAGCTGCTCACGGGATCGTACGAGATTACAACGCCCACCAGCGCGCTGAAAATGAACAGCGCGAGCGGCAGATCGAGCGGCGTGCTAAAACGCGACATTCGTTCTTTCGTAAGAATTTTTGAACAGTATCGAAGCGGATTGGGACGAACGAACATTCACGCGCGCGTTTTGCCTGACAACGGCGATTCACTGATCCACGCCAGATGCTGCCGCGCGATATCGAGCGCCGACTTGATTCCTGCCCAACTGTTAAAGCCTCGCACAAAAGTGAGCATCGGTCCCGGGCGCAGCGCCCATTCGCGGAAGGCGCGCTTTTGCCAATACTCGAGACGCTCGGCGGGCAGATGCGGATAATCCAATACGGTGGAATTATCCATGTCCACTTCTTCCCAGCGCGTGCCCGCGCGGAACCAACCATTCTGCACGACCTCAAAAAAGAACGGCGTGCCCGGATACGGCGCGGCAATGTGGAACAGCGCGATGTCGAGCGGCAATTTTTTTGAAAAAGCGATCGTCTCACGAATCGTCGCCTCGGTCTCGCCCGGCAGACCGATAATAAAGTAGCCCCAATTTTTTATCCCTGCGCGACGCGACCACGTTAGCGCGCGTTCCGCTTTCGCCGGATCGGCGCCTTTACGCGCGTGTTTCAAAATTTCATAATTGCCCGACTCGATGCCCCAGGCAATCATCCAGCAGCCCGCTTGCCCCATCAGCGCGAGCATCTCTTCGTCCACATAATCGACGCGACTGTTGCAGGTCCACTTGAGCTTGAGATTTTCTTTCAGCATCAATTCGCACAAGCCGACAACCTGTGCGCGCGAGAGCGTGAACAAGTCCGCGTACATATGAATGTAATCAATGCCAAGTTTTTTTAGCGTTCGCAATTCTTCGACAATATTTTCGGGCGAGCGCAGGCGCAGCGACCATTGATAGCTGACATGCTTGATGCAATAGGTGCAGCCCGCGCTGCAGCCGCGGCTTGTGACGATGAAGCTGTACGGTGTCTTCATCATCGGCGCGCGATATTTTTCAAGCGGCAAAAGATGATGCAGCGGCATTGGCAGATCGTCGAGGTTCGGGATAAAAGGACGGTCTGCATTCAACACGATCTCGCCATTTTTGCGCCACGCCAATCCCTTGATGGGCGAAAGGTCCGACGGCGGGTGAGCGGTAAGAGTTGATCCCGTATCCTGCAACAGTTTAATAATGCGGGGATCGCTTGGCGTATTCTCTTCGAGGGTGTCGATCAATTCGCGCAGTGTCATCTCAGGCTCGCCGCGCAAGACAAAATCGAGCGCGGGGTACGGCTCTAACGTTTCGCGCCACATTGGGGTAACGTGCGTGCCCATCGCGATGGTTTTCGCGCCGAGCGCCTGCGCGAGAAAAACGCCATACATATCATTTTGCAAAGTGGGCGCGGTTACTTGCGTAAGATAATATTTCGGCAATTTCGCGCGCAGCCGCTCTTCAAACTCTTTCCACGTCAGGCGTTCGGCAATCGCGTCGATGATCTCGACCTTGTAATCCATCGCGAGCAGCGCCGCCATTTGCGCCAGCGAAACTTGGGGCCAGATCATATTCTCGCGCGACTTGCGCCCGACGCGATGCTGACTGCGAATCCAGATCCCGCCGTCGGGCGAGGGCGGATTCACCAAGAGAACATCGACTGCCTCGGCAGGACGTTCACGTGGTTGCAGCTGCGCGCGCACTGCCGCGCCCGCGTCGGGAAAACGCGGCGGCGGCACCATCTGACGTGAGCGCGTGCCAAGATTTACCTGCATATCATTTCCCATCGCGCCGACTCCTCATCCCGCGAATTCGGTTACGGGTTTGCCCAACAAATAATTCACAATTCTTTCGCTGGCGTGACCGTCGCCGTACGGATTCACCGCCCGCGCCATTCGTTGATATTCCGCGCGGTCGTTCAACAGGCGCAAGGTTTCGGCGACAATGCGCCGCGCGTCGGTGCCAATAATTTTCACCGTACCCGCTTCAACCGCTTCGGGTCGTTCTGTCACGGCGCGCACGACCAACACCGGCTTACCCCAACTCGGCGCTTCCTCTTGCAAACCGCCCGAATCGGTGAGGATGATTTCCGCGCGCTCGATCAGGTGCACGAGCGCCGCATAGTCTAGCGGCTCGGTCAGAAGAATATTCGGGATCTTGCCAAGCTGTCGCTGCACGGGGAGACGAACATTCGGATTCAAATGTACGGGATAGACGATGAAAACATCTCGTCGGCAGGCAACAATCTCGCCCAGAGCTTGGCAAAGGTTTTCGATGCCATCTCCAAAATTTTCGCGACGGTGCGCGGTCACGAGAATCACGCGCGCGTTCTGCGGAACGCATTGCAGCGGTGAATCCTGCCACACAAACGCTTTCTTTTGGATCAGCCTCAGCGCGTCAATCCCCGTATTGCCGCTTACAAAAATTTTCTGCGCGGGCAGATTTTCTGCGAGCAGATTTTTTTTCGCAGTCGGCGTCGGCGCGAAATAAATATCGGCAAGCAGGTCCGCGATGCGGCGATTTATTTCCTCAGGGAATGGTTGAAACTTGTTGCGGGTTCGCAGTCCCGCTTCGATGTGCGCGAGCGGAGTGCGCTGATAGAAGGCGGCTAAAGAGGCTGCCATCGCCGTCGTGGTGTCGCCTTGTACCAGCAGCCAGTCGGGTTGTTCGACGGCGAGTATCGGCTCGAGCTTTTCCAAAATTCGCGCAGTAAGACCGTTCAGCGACTGATTGTCCTGCATCAAGTTCAGATCATAGTCGGGGACGATTTCAAAAAGGTCAAGGACCTGATCGAGCATCTCGCGTTGTTGCCCCGTGACACAGAGCTTGCATCCAATTTCGCCGTGCTGACGGAGTTCAGCGATGACGGGCGCGAGCTTGATGGCTTCGGGACGCGTACCAAAGACCAACAAGACCTTCATCGGTTCGCGACTCGCCGCGTGGCAGTGACAGCACTCACACTGTTGCCTGTACCCCAAGCCACGCCAACATCTCGGCAGGGTTATGCGATCGCGTGCCGATTTGTTTGATCACTCGCGCGGGCACGCCCACCGCCACTGTATGCGGCGGCACATCCTCGGTCACGACCGCGCCCGCACCGATCACCGCGCCGCGCCCGATGCGCACGCCGTCGAGAATAATTGCACCCGAGCCAATCCAGACATCGTCCTCGATCAC
>JBBSHK010000100.1:0-8393 GCA_038253185.1 Anaerolineae bacterium
ATCTTTTCGATCAAGCGCTTGATGGGTCGCAAGTTCGAAGACCCGGAAGTGGAAAAGGCAAAACACATTTTGCCCTACAAAATTGTGCGCGCGCAGAATGGCGATGCGTGGGTCGAGTTCGGCGGACGGCAATATTCGCCGCCGGAAGTCTCCGCGATGATTCTGCAAAAAATCAAGCAGGATGCGGAAGCCTATCTTGGTGAGAAAGTGACCGAAGCGGTGATTACTGTGCCCGCTTATTTTAACGACTCACAGCGTCAGGCGACGAAAGACGCGGGTCGCATCGCGGGTCTGGATGTCAAGCGCATCATTAACGAGCCAACCGCCTCGGCGCTCGCGTACGGTCTCGACAAAAAAGCGTACGAAAAAATCGCAGTCTATGATCTCGGCGGCGGCACCTACGACATTTCTGTTTTGGAATTGGGCGAGGGCGTGTTCGAAGTCAAGTCAACCAACGGTGATACCTTCCTCGGCGGCGACGATTTTGATCAGCGCGTGATTCAGTGGATCGCCGACGAATTCCGCAAAGAGCAGGGGATTGACCTTCGCAATGATCGTATGGCATTGCAGCGCTTGAAGGAGGCGGGCGAGAAGGCGAAGAAAGAATTGTCGCACAATATGGAGACCGAGATCAATCTGCCCTTCATTACCGCGGACGCGTCAGGTCCCAAGCATTTGGTGATGAAACTCACGCGCTCCAAGTTGGAGCAGTTGGTCGGCGATCTGGTCGAAAAGACAATCCCGCCGATGCGCGCGGCGTTGTCGGACGCGAAACTCTCGACCAACGAGATTGACGAAGTGGTGCTGGTCGGTGGTCAGACGCGTATGCCGCTCGTCCAAAAGACGGCGCAGTCCTTCTTTGGCAAAGAGCCGCACAAGGGCATCAACCCGGACGAAGTCGTCGCGATTGGCGCGGCAATTCAGGCGGGCGTGCTCGGCGGCGAAGTCAAAGATGTTTTGCTGCTCGACGTGACGCCATTGACGCTTGGCATCGAAACGCTGGGCGGTGTGGCGACGCCGATCATCGAACGCAATACGACGATCCCGACGAAAAAGTCGCAGACGTTCTCGACGGCGTCGGATGCTCAGACGCAGGTCGAAGTGCATGTGTTGCAAGGCGAGCGCCCGATGGCGGCGGACAACAAATCGCTCGGTCGCTTTATTCTTGACGGCATTCCACCGGCAGCACGCGGTACACCGCAGATCGAAGTCAGCTTTGACATCGACGCGAATGGTATTATGCATGTGAGCGCGAAGGATAAGGCGACCGGTCGCGAGCAGAACATTACTATCACGGCGTCGTCGGGCTTGAGCAAGGAAGAAGTGGACAAGATGGTGAAAGAATCCGAACGCTATGCGTCCGAAGATCAGAAGCGTAAGGAAGAAGTCGAGATTCGTAACAACGCGGACAGCGCGGTGTATCAGGCAGAAAAGCTGATGCGCGACATGGGCGATAAAGTTCCGGCTGAGATCCGCGCGGATGTTGAATCAAAGGTGAACGCGCTCAAGGATGTGATGAAAGGTCGCGAAGTCGAACCGATTCGCAAGCGCGTGGATGAACTGCAGCAAGCGTTGATGAAAGTGGGCGAAGCAGCATATGCCGGCAGCGGCGGACAGACTCCTCCCGGTGATTTTGGTGGCGAGGGTGGATTCGGCGGCGACGGCAACACCGGCGGCAACGGCGGTCCGCAAGGTGGACCTGGTCAACCCGGCGGCGAAACCGTCGAAGGCGAATACCGCGAGGTGTAGTCAGCGAATAATGCGCCGTCGGAGCGCGAACGGAGAAGCGGATGAAAAAGGGCGAGGGGTTGCAAAGCGCCTCGCCTTTTAGTTTTTGTCTGAGGAACTGATTGACACGCGCGCAGACCTGGGCGAGGATAATAGGTATCCGCTTCGAGGAGATCATCACAATGCCAGATAAATTCTTTGACCGTTTTACCGACGGCGGTCGGCGCGCGCTGGCGTATGCTCAAATGGAGGCAAAAAGCCTGCAGCACGATTATGTCGGGACGGAGCACCTCCTCCTAGGACTGACCGACGACTCTGAAACATTCGCCCGTGCTGTGCTGAATGAGATGCACGTGGATAAAACGCGCATCCACCAAGCCGTTGAGGAAATCGTCGGGCGCGGAGCGGTGGTTTCAGATAGACCGCTGCGCTTTACTCCGCGCATCAAGCGCGTGATTGAACTGGCAGGCAAAGCGGCGCGTCAACGCGGAGAGCGATACATTGACACCCGGCATCTGCTGCTCGGCTTGGTGGATGAAGGAGAGAGCTTGGCAATTCATCTGCTGCAAGACCTGGGCATCGATTTGAAACATATGCGAAATTTGATTGACCAGCGTGCGAGCGACTAGACCCGGTGTGAATTTGAAAATTAGAAACGCGGACTCTTCCAACGAGTCCGCGTTTCTAATTTATCTGCCGGTCAGAATCAAAAAGCCCGCCGCGACCGCGAGAAACGGCAACACGGGTCCGAGTGGACGCACCTGTGGTATAAAGTTTGCGAGTCCGCTCAGCAAGACCCACAGCGCCAGCACCAGCATTCCCAAATTGTTGTTGATTCCCCGGCCCGCCGCTCTCGTGAGCGTCGGAAGACGCCGGGGCGGGCTGAGCGACGATCTTCTGCGTGCCATTTTATTCCTCCTGTGATTTGAAACTCAGAATGACGATTGATTTTGTGATTCATAGATTAGAACAAATTTTCTAATCTGTCAAGCGCGCGAAAATGAATGCCCGTCCTCAACAACGAGGACGGGCATTGTGCGAGTCTATTCGATGTACCCGCGGTCAAATGCCAACGAACAAGAGAACCAGCCCCGCGGCGATTGCGAGAATCGCAATAATTGGACCCAATGCTGCCAAGCTCGGGACGAACTGAGCTAAGCCCCATAAAATCAGGAAAGCCGCCAGCAAAATATATCCCAGATTATTGGTCACACCCAATTTTCGTGCCATGATTCCCTCCTTGTCGTTACGAAAATTCTTCTGAATCTGACACCCAGACTCAATGAATACAACCCCACAACAGAGTGATAGTTATCGCGCGCTGCTCGACCAACAAACCGCCGCGTGAAATGCATGCGAGGACTATTCCCGCCCGCCCCGAACTATGGATCAAATCAAAGTCGCGAGTGCCTTGACGGAACCTTGATTCCCAGATTCAATCAATAGGATGAAACACGATTGGAATTTGGAGGTTCGAGATTGGAGATCAGACACGGATGCCTTGCCATTTTTCAACCTCTAACGTCTAACCTCTAACTTCCCACCGCTAACTTCCGACCTCCACTCTCCTGCCCGTTCTCCCCGATTCGTACAGCGCATCGATCACACGCATATTGGCGAGACTATCTTGCGGCGTGAACGCGAGCGCGCGCTGATTCAGCACCGCGTCCGCGAAATGTTCGAGCATATGACAGTAGTGATTTGTCGCCGCGACTTGTATCGTCTCACTCTTGCCGGCGTGGTCGTACAGAATTGTCGCGGGTTCTTCGCCGAGATTGAACGGATGCGTCAATCCAAGATGTCCTTTGGTGCCCGAGATGCCGATCCACTGATGCTTGTCGAATGAAAGACCACAATCCAGCGTGCCCAACACGCGATTCGGAAATTCGAGCGTTGCGACCAACGATTCATCAACACCGGTAGCAGCCCACAAGATTTTCGCCTCGACCGAAATCGGTTCCGCTTGCGCAAACAAGCGCAGTGCATTCACACAATAGCAGCCGACGTCCATCAGCCCGCCGCCGTGCAGTTCGTTGCTCAGGCGAATATTGCTCGGATCGGTCAAGAAAAATCCAAAGGTAGCGCGCAGAATTTTTATTTCGCCGATCGCGCCCTCCTCGATCATCTGCCGCACGCGCGCAATCTGCGGATGAAAGCGGTACATAAATCCTTCCATCAGCTTGACGCCGTTTTTCTCTGACGCCGCGATCATCGCTTCCACTTGACGCGCGTTGCTCGCCATCGGTTTTTCGCACAGCACGTGCTTGCCCGCCTCCAGCGCGCGGATTGACCACTCGGCGTGCATACTGTTCGGCAGCGGATTATAGACCGCGTCGATTTCGTCTGACGCGAGCAGCTCGTCGTAACTGCCCAAGGCGCGCGGCACATTGCGTTTCTGCGCCCACTCCTTTGCCTTGTTCACATCACGACTCGCCACCGCGACCAATTCGCAGTTGGACGAAAGTTGAATCGCGCGCACCTGCGCGTCGGCGATGCGCGCGGTGCTGAGAATTCCCCAACGGAGTTTCTTCGGCATTCTGTCCTCTAATCTGTCAACGAATAGAAAACGGATATTCTCCATCCGTTTATCCGTTGACATCCGTTGACTATTCTTTCACGACCCAGCGCGATTGCTCGCGCATAAATTGCTGCACATAGTACGGTCCGAGACCGGACTTGCCCGACGAGCCGCTGCCTTTCCAGCCGCCGAACGAATTCACGCCGGGCCACGCGCCGGTGGTCGCGCCCGAGCGGCGATTCGCATACAACACGCCCGCTTGAACATTGTCGAAAAAGTATTGCAGCTCGTTTTGGTCACGCGTGTAGATTCCCGCGCACAATCCGTACTCGACATCATTCGCTTCGCGCAGCGCTTGCTCGACCGATTCGACTTCGCCAACCGTCACGAACGGCACAAACAATTCTTCTTTGAACAGCCGATGCTCATTCGGCAAGTTGTCCACAATCGTCGGCTCGACGTAATAGCCGTGCTGCAAATCGCCTTCAGTCAGACGATTGCCGCCGTACAAAATTCTGCCGCCATCGCGCTGCGCTTCGTCCACCGCTTGCTGCCACGTGTCCACCGCGCTTTGATTGATGACCGGACCCATAAAGACGCCGCGCTCGGTGGGATTGCCGACCTTGACGCGATTGCGCGTGTGCTCCAGCAGCATCTCCACGAATTGCTGCTTGACCTTGCGATCGACATAGACGCGCGAAGTCGCGGAACATTTTTGTCCGGCGAATCCGAACGCGCCGCGCATCACACCTTCCGCGGCTTGTTCGAGGTCGGCGCTCGCCGCGACAATCGCGGGATTCTTGCCGCCCATTTCGGTGATGACCGGCTTGGGGTACTGACTTGCAAAGTTGCGATAGAGATGCATGCCGACTTGTTTCGAGCCGGTGAATATGAGACCGTCAATGTCTTCATTATCGAGCAGCTCTTCGCCCACGGTCGAGCCGGGACCGACGACGAGATTGAAAACTCCGCCCGGCAGACCCGCGTCCGCCAAACATTTGTAGAGATGATAGCCCATCACCGGCGCGTCGGACGAGGGTTTGAAGACGACTGCGTTGCCTGCCAGCAGCGCGCCGGAGGACATTCCGGTGCACAGCGCGAGCGGAAAATTCCACGGCGACACCACACCCCACACGCCGTACGGACGCAGCACACTCTGCGTCTCTTGTCCCGCTCCCGGCGATTCGAGCGGTCGCATAAACCCCTTGTGCTCTTCGACCTGATCGCAATAATAGCGAATCAGTTCCGCCGACTCGTTCACCTCGGCGATTGCTTCGGCGCGATTCTTGCCAACTTCGAACGCCATCATCGCGCTCATTTCGTACACGCGCGCCACCATCAGATCGGCGGCGCGACGTAAAAGTGCAACGCGTTCGGTGTACGGCGTTGCTGCCCATTCGGGGAATGCCTTGCGCGCGGCGCGAATCGCTGCCTGAGTTTCCTCGCGTGAGGCGCGCGGAAAGTAACTGACGACGAGCCGCGTATCGGTCGGGCTTGCGTGGGATTGCTCGTTGCCCTCTTGCCCGCGCACCGCTTTACCATTGATGAAATTTTGATAATGCTCACCCAAATTTTCGCGCGCGTGACCGACGGCGGCTTCGTACGCGCCGTGGTCTTGATCGGTCAACACCATCGAGGCATAAGTAATCTTCGGGACGTGGCTCTTGCCCGACATTCGTCGCGCCGGGCGCCCGGCGATTTGCTTGCCGCGACTGAGCGGCGATTTGGGCGTCTCGGTTTTCGTCATCGTTGCGTTTCGTGTTTTCGCGCGGCGAGTTTTTGTTGCCGTAGCAGTCCTTGCTCGAACAGCCATTCTCTTTCCTCCATTCACAAAATCAGTTAAAAGCAGAGTTGATGTCAGCGGGAAAATGATTGTATAGAATTCTAACGGGAGTGTCAACCAAAACGCGCGTGATTACGCACAAACAAAAACGCCACAAAGAACAGAGTTCATCGGGGAAAAACAATCCCTGTGTGCTCTGTGGTGAAAGCAAAAAAAAACGAGGACTCTTGTCCTCGCTCATTCAGATATTCTTGGGCAGCGCGGAATCATCGAAGGTAGGTGGTGTCGTGGCGCCGCCGAGGTACTCCAAGCCTTTTTTCGCCGCGACATTGTTCGGATTGATCGAAAGCGCGATCTCTAAACAATAGCGCCGCTCTTCCGGCGAATCGGTCGTATCGGTCATCCAAATCCATGCCATTTCATTTTGCGGGTCTTGCTCGATGAGCGCTTCCAAGATTTTTCGCGCGCTGGTCTTGTCGCCCGCGCGTGCCAGTGTGATTGCTTGTCTCAAATTATCTGCCGACATTGTTACTCCGAGTTTTGGCAACTAACCACAGATGAACGCGAATCAAAGGAATTATTGATACCTGTGTTTATCTGCGGTTATCTATGTTCTATTCACCGCGTGATGTACTGAAAATATAAAAAGTAGCGGACGTGCGCGTGACCTTGCAACACATTGCCGTGAACGGTGCAGAGACAGAATCCGCCTAACGCATCGCTCGGCGCGCCCGCGACCGAAATTTTGTAATCACTGACGAGAAAGGTGTAATTGCATTGGCACATATCGCTTGCCGCTTTCTTCTCGCCGATGACGGTCGAGTCGCCGCCCACATTCGTGCCGTCCGGTTTAATCACGTCAATCGGCGTGCCGGCATCCATCACGTAAATGCTCGTGCCGGCTTGACCCCCGGGCGCGTCGGGGCAGCCAAAATTATTTTCGGTGAAATCACAATACAGCGCTTTGGTGAGATGCCAGTAAGCTTGCCCCGGCGCGACATTCGCAGGGACAAAATACGTCGAGCCCCACCACTGGTCCGGGAAGCTCGGTTCAAAATTTACCAAAGGCGCAGGCGCGGTCGTCGAGGTCGCAGTCGGCGCAGCAAGCAATGTATTCGCCGCGCGAACTGTGGGAATTTTGGTCAGTGGTCGCAATGTCACACTGGGCAAAAGTAACGTCGCGGTTGTGGCGTAGGGTGTCGCCGTTCGGACGAGCGTTGGCAGGAGCGGCGTGGCGGTGTTCGTTGAAATACGCGTCGGCATCTCGGTCGGAGTATTGACGATGATGATTTGGATAATGTTGACGGGAGGCGGCGCGGTGGTCGAGGTCGGCGCCACCGTCGGCATTGCTGTAGGCGCGCCGGTTGGCTGCGGCATCGCGGTCTGCAGCATAGCCAGCAGCAGTGAATTCTGCGAGCCAAGCGCCGCCGCGAGCTGCGCCAGATGTTGAGCAATCAGATCGCGCTGTGACGAATACACAGTCGCCAATTTTTCCACACGCGCGGCAATCAGTGGATCGTGCAGGCGCGCGAGGCGGTCTTGCGCGAGTTTGAGGTCGTGGTCAGCAGCATACGACTCGGCGACCATAATGATGTAATCATCTTGCTCGGGAGCCGCCAATTGGACCGCGCTCGTCCCGGCAGAGATATTCTGTTTCGCGAACAAGCCGCCGACGAGCGCGCCAAAAACCAAGCTAATGCCGATGCCGAGCGCGACGATGATCCCGACGATTCGTGTTTCCATAAAGCGGAACCTTGCTTCGCCAAGAATTGTAACATGCCGCGCGGGGAGGGTCAATAGTTCTCCTCACGCTTGGCGCAGTGGCGAACTAAGGAGCCGAGATTATTGGTTGGGCGGTGGAGGTTGCGCTTGGAGACGCGGCTGGGCTGCTGTTCGGCGGTGTGGGCAATGTGTGCGAGGCGCACGCGAAGTTTTCGAGCAGCTGCGGCGGGCGCGGATTTTGCGGGTCAAGACTGGCGGACTGACCGAGCAGCAGACAACCCTGACGCCGGTCGTGCGGCAGTGCCAGCAAAGCCAGACGCAAAAGGATTTCTGCCTGATCCACGCCGCGTCCTTGCTGCGCGTAAATTTCCGCGGCGCGTTCGTACTCCGCCGCTCCCGCGCCTTCATCCCTGAGCGCGAACAAAAACCCCCACGCCAGCACGCGATGCGGCTCGGCGGCTTCGGGATATTGCTGCGCCATTTCGAGCAAGCGCGTGCGCGCACATTCAAAGGCGCGCACGTGATCGGGACGCGTGCCGTCCAATTCTTTGATCTGCGTCACACCCCAGCAGTCACCGAGAATCTTTTGCAAGACGACGGCGGCAGCCGGCGCGGCGGTGGGCGTTGGTGTCGGTCCAATCG
>JBBSHK010000101.1:0-8361 GCA_038253185.1 Anaerolineae bacterium
GCCGCGCAACTGCGCCAGATCCGCAAGTGCATTTTGCGTCACCGCAATCCCCTGCCGATCTCCCAGTTCTTCCACCGTCTTTAAACTCGCGCCATAGAGCCGTTCCGCTTCGTCGTAATCGCCGCGCAGCCGCGCCAGATCCGCAAGTGAATTTTGCGTCACCGCAATCTCGCGCCGATCTCCCAGTTCTTCTTTCGTCTTTAAGCTCGCGCCATAGAGCCGTTCCGCTTCGTCGTAATCGCCCACCTCTACGTACATCTGCGCGAGCTGGTAGAGGACATTCGAGCGGACGGATTGTGTTCCGGCGTCATCGCCTTGGTAATCCTCCAACAAACCTTCGAGCAGCCCGATGCGCGCTTGCTTCTCGACGAGGTTGAGACTGGTCATCTGTTGGAACGGGAGCGACGCTTCGCGTTGGTAGGTGCCGCGCAAGATTTCTTCTTCCGTGCTAAATTCGTACACGCCGCTGCGCCACGCCCAAAAGTCCGGCGCGTGCTCGGCAATCAGGCGCACGAGGTAATCTGGAATCCAGAACACGACGGGACGCGCGAGTTCTTGATAACGTCCGCGCCGCTCATTCAACTGCGCCAGCGCGCGAAAACGTTTCAGGTCACGCGAGAGGATGAGACTTTCCAAGCCATAGACAAAGAGCGGGTTGCCGTCGCCTTCCGTCTCCGCCAGCACCTGATAAATATCGGTCTCGCTTTCTTTGGCGCCATCGCGTTTTTCGCTCAGCGTGACCTCGGCGATTTCAAGGTTGAACGCGCTCAACGCCTCGCGCAATTCGGCGACTAATTTGTCGCGTTGGGGGACGACATTCACGCGCGCGAAACCAAGCACAAAGGTGCCTGTGCCGCGCCGCAGCATCCGCGCCAGCGCGAGCAGTTCGCGTTGATTGCTTTCGGCATTTGCGGTTGGAGTTTTGGTATCGATCACTTTTTCTTCTTTGGCGCGCGCTCTTTCTTCGCGCGGGCAGCTTTCGCCGGTTTGAATTCTTTGAATTTGCGCGTGGCTTGAACGGCGGGATGCACATCGTACCACGGTTCGCCGCTGCGATATTCCAGCACCAGCAGTTTGTACAACAGGAGCGAATGCGCCTCATCATTCGGCAGATCTTTAGTGCGGTGCACATCACGCAACAGCGGCAACGCTTCATCTTGGGTGAGATATTCGTATTCATTCACCAGGTCACGCATCGCCTTTTGCACTTCTGCCGCGCTCACGGTCGTGTCGGTGTAATCGAAGGCATTGCGCACCAAACGGATGAGGTCGCGCACGTGACCACCACTCATGAGTACCAACTCGTCCACAAGGGCAGGGTCGTCAAAAATTGTATTCACATTCATCCGAGAGCCAATCACGTCGCGCAGCAGTTCACGTCCGGTCGCGCAGGGAGAACCATCCTTTTCGTTGATCTTGATCATCGGCAGGATGCTGAACTTGGGTCCCCAAATCTGACCGAGATGCTGGTTGAAGATCAGGTTGATGGGAAAAGTGAACACAATGTGGCAGGTCGGTGATCGAAGCTGCTCGCCGTGATCAATAAATACAAGATCGTGCGAACTGCGTTTTGTCTTGTCGTCCATACGATAACTGAGCTGATCCAATCCGTCCACAATCAGTACCAAGCCAGCTTTGCCTGAGCGTTTGAGCCGTTCCTGCGCGTCGCCAATCAGCGTGTTCACACTCTGGATCAATTCGGTCGCCTTACGTTGCAGTTCGCTTCTGTACTGGACACGCGTATCACTGCTGTTCTTGATTGTACCCTTGAAGGCGGCGAGCATACTGGCGAAGACAACGAACGGGGCTTTAATGCCGAGACCGTACTCGCTCTGCAACGTGGTCTCGACATCGCGTCCCTGCGTTTCAGTAATGAGCGTCTTGCCGAACCAGCGCGCGGTGTTTTCGAGGAGGCGTGGGTTTAATTCAACGCCTGCCGCACGTAACTGTGCCTCGGTCTGCTGAGCAATCGTGAGCAGCACATCAGGAAAATCCAAGTCGCCAATCTCGAGTTCGGTGACCACATTGAAATAGACAACGAAATAGTTGTCTCGCTCAAGCTTCCGCTTGAGCCGGAAAAGTTCGGTGGATTTGCCGCAGCCGCGATGACCTGTAAACAATCGCTTGAAGTAATCCGGTGGTGTGCTGCGGCTGATGGCGCGAGCCATAATGCTCACTTCATCATCTCCGCCACGCGCCGAGGAGCAATCCACATAGCGCGGATCATCGCTGCCCAGTTTGAGCGGCTCGGTAGGATTTACGGCGTTGTACGCATCATCAATCGTATTCGGCAACGTTCGCGTTTGCATAGTTCGACCTCATTCTACTCCACTTCAGGCGACAATCAATTTTTATGATGGTCTCTTTCCAATCTTATTCCTTTGCATTCTGCTCGCGTAAATATTCCGCGACCTCCGGGTGACCGTGTTCTTCCGCGAGTTTCAGCGCGGTCTTGCCGTCCTTCTTTTTCGCGTTCACATCCGCACCGTAGGTCAAGAGCAGTTTGACCATTTCGAGCTGACCATTTTGCGCGGCTTCCATCAGCGGCGTGAAATCGTCTTGCTGCACGGCATTCACCTCCGCGCCGCGCGCGAGCAAAGTCGCGGCGATGCCGTACTGTTTATTCGCAACCGCCGAATGGAGCGGCATCACGCGCAAATCATTCTTGGAGGCGGCATTCACCTCCGCGCCGCGCGGCAGCAAACATTCGACCAGATCGAGATGACCAAAGAACGCGGCGAGACCGAGCGGCTGAAATCCGTCGGGCGCGTGCGCGTTCACCAGTTCGGGTTTCTCGTTCAGAATTTTTTCGATGCGGTCATTGTCGCCGATCACCGCGGCTTCAAAGATGTTCAGATTGTCCCGACGCGACGCGAGGAATTTGGCGATGTCGGATTTGCCGCGATAGGCGGCGAAGAGCACTGCCGAAGTGCCGTCCGGCGCTTGAGCATTAGCGAGATCAGGATGCGCGCCAACCAATTGTTCGACCCGAGACCACTCACCTTGTTTGATCGCGTCGAAAAATTCTTGGGTTGCGTCCAATTCTCCTCCTGCTGCTCTCTGACGTAATGTTTTCGTACTCGCCTTCACTAATCCTGAGTAATTGTTTCAAAGATTATAAGCATTCTGGTCGCGCGCTGTCAATCGCGTTCGCGCGCGTGTTCACGCAAAGCGACTCAGCCGGTTCACGTTGAAAATCGTTTTACGGGCGCGCGAAAGTGAGTATAATTAATTACGACTTGTTTCAAAATCAAAGACACCCGCGGGACTGAATTCGTCAAAACATAGTGTCGCGACGCTAATTTGATTCGAGCGCAATCAATACAGCCATCCGGATTTCGAAACAAGGTGTAGCGTCTGGATACTATCGGTTGGAGAATACGTATGAATAGAATGACAAATCATTACGTCGAGATGGAACTCTGGACGCGCGGTATGGACCGCCTAATCAGTTCTATTTTCCGTTATGAACATGGAACGACCGCGCCGTGGCGACCGCCGACGGATGTCTATGAAACTAACGACGATGTGGTGATTAAAGTTGAAGCTGCCGGAATTGATCCAAAGAGTTTCGAGATTTTGTTCGCCGATCGCATCATGCAGATTCGCGGCAAGCGCGTCGATACTGAGAGAAAGAATAAAAGTCACTGTCTCGAAATCCAGTACGGCGAATTTTTAAGTGAAGTGTACTTGCCCGGTCATTACCTTGAGGAAAAAATCAAAGCGAATTATGAAAACGGATTCTTGAGGATTACTTTGCCCAAAGCTCCGCCCGAGCAACCGCAGACGATTGCGGTACATTCGAGCGACCTTGCCATAGATGCTACCGGCGAAACGAGCGAGGAACAATAATCATCAAATCCCTGAGCGAAAAAGGAATTTATAAAATGCCCATCTTTAGGAAGCAAGCAAAAGTAAATGAAGAAATAGAAGAGGACGAAGTAGAATTCGATAACAGTCACGTTACAGACGATCAGACTCCCAACATCCCCGCCGAGTTGCCGATCCTGCCGCTGCGCGGTACGGTGGTCTATCCGCTCACGGTGCTGCCGTTGAACGTCGGTCAGCCGCGCTCACTGCGACTCGTGGACGAGGTGGCGACCAGTCCCGCGCGCCTGGTGGGCTTGGTGACGATAAAGAACGATAAATTCGAAGATGCAGGTCCGAACGATGTGTTCGAGATCGGCACTGTCGCGGTGATTCACCGCATGTTGCGCGCGCCGGACGGTACGGTGCGGCTCATCGTGCAGGGTCTTGAGCGAATTCGCATTAGAGAATTCACTGCGGAAGAACCCTATCTCAAAGCGAGCGTCGAAGTCGCGCCGGAGCCGGTCGAGAAAACGGTCGAGATCGAAGCGTTGATGCGGAACACCCTCGACCTGTTCCGCCGCTTGGTCAATCTCGCGCAGCATTTGCCGGAAGAAATCTTGATGGCGGCGCTGAACGTCGAAGACCCGCGCCAGCTCGTCTATATGATTGCGACCAGTATGCGAATCGACCTTACGGACATGCAGGCGCTCCTGCAGCTCGACGATCTGGCGGAAAAATTTCGCAAGCTCGATGCGCTGATGACCAAAGAGCTAGAGATCCTGGAGCTCGGAAAAAAGATTCAGGGTCAGGCGCAAGCAGAGATGGAAAAGAATCAGCGCGAGTACATCCTGCGCGAGCAGATGCGCCAGATTCAAAAAGAACTCGGCGAAGGTAATGAGCAAGAAGCCGAGGTCCGCGATTACGACCGCAAAATTGTCGACGCGCATATGCCGGAGGAAGCTGAGAAGGAAGCGCGACGCGAACTGGAGCGCATGAAGGCGATGCCACCCGCCGCGGCAGAGTATCACGTCATCAAGACCTATCTCGATTGGTTGGTCGATTTGCCGTGGAATGTCGCGACCGAAGATATGCTCGACATTCCGCGTGCGCGCCAGATTCTGGATGAAGACCATTACGATCTGAAAGAGATCAAGGAACGCATTCTCGAATATCTCGCGGTGCGGAAACTGCGCGCCGAACGTTTCGGTTCGTCCGAGCGCGGCGGCGACATCGAAGAGGCGCGCACCTATCGCGGCTCGATCCTGTGCTTTGTCGGACCGCCCGGCGTGGGCAAGACCTCGCTCGGTCAATCGATCGCGCGCGCGCTCGGACGAAAATTCATCCGTATGTCGCTCGGCGGGATGCACGACGAGGCGGAAATTCGCGGACACCGGCGCACCTACATCGGCGCGATGCCCGGTCGTCTGATTCAATCGATCAAGCGCGCGGGTACGCGCAACCCGGTGATTATGCTCGACGAAGTGGACAAGATCGGACAGGACTTTCGCGGTGATCCGTCGAGCGCGCTGTTGGAAGTGCTCGACCCCGCGCAGAACAAGACTTTTCGCGATCACTATCTCGACGTCGACTATGATTTGTCGCAGGTGATTTTTATCTGCACGGCGAATCAACTCGACACCATTTCGCCGCCGCTGCGCGACCGTATGGAAATCTTGCCGCTTTCGGGTTACACCGAGGACGAAAAGGTGCACATCGCTTCCGGCTATCTGATTCCGCGCCAGGTGAAAGAGAATGGACTCGCCCCGGAAGAGGTCAAGTTCGACGACGATGCGATTCGCCGGCTCGTACGCGATTACACCCGCGAGGCGGGGGTGCGTAATCTCGAACGCGAAGTGGGACGCGTGGCACGCAAGCTCGCGACCAAGATTGCCGAAGGTGAACAGTCGCCGTTCGAGGTGACCAAAGAAAAGGTAAGCGAACTCCTCGGCAAGCCGCGCTTTTACTCCGAAATCGCCGAACGTACCGAAACGCCCGGAGTTGCAACCGGCATGGCGTGGACGCCGGTCGGCGGCGATATTCTGTTCATCGAAGCCACGCGCATGCCCGGCGAAAAAGGATTCCTCATCACCGGACAGTTGGGCGAAGTGATGCGCGAATCGGCGCAAGCCGCGCTCTCGTACGTACGCTCGAAAGCGATCGACCTCGGCGTCGATCCAAAATTCTTTGAGCAGAGTGACCTGCACTTGCACATCCCCGAAGGCGCGACGCCGAAGGATGGACCGAGCGCGGGCGTGACGATGGCGACGGCGATTGCGTCTTTGCTCACCGGACGCCGCGTGCGCGACAACGTCGCGATGACCGGTGAGATCACGCTGCGGGGTCGCGTGCTTCCCGTCGGCGGCATCAAGGAAAAAGTGCTCGCGGCACATCGTGCCGGACTCAAGACGATCATCTTGCCTCGACGCAACGAGCGCGACCTGGACGACTTGCCGGACGAAGTACGCCGGGATATAAGTTTTGTGCTCGCCGACCGCGTGATGGACGTGTTCAATGCCGCGCTCGAACCGCGCGCCGCCACATCACCCGCGGCGGAGGTGCGCGAGCTTGAGCCGGCGCTGAATCCCGCGCTGAACGCCTAAGCCCCCTCCCTGCCCTCCCCCGATGTACGGGCGGGAGCAGGTAGGTCTCCCTCTCCCGCTTGGCGGGGGAGGGATTAAGGGCGGGGTCAAACATTTACAACCAAATATCGTTTTACAAACCAGATGCCAAAAATTTTTAATTGGTATCTCTAGGGTTGCTGCTGATTGCTACGCACCGTTCACGCGAACGCGCGGCTTGCGAATAAATTTTCATTGGATCATTTTAATCGCGTGAGTGTGTGTCAGGTTCAACGGCTGTCAAGTTCAATTATTTTTGGCGGCAATACTTGTGACGATCAGAATGTGTGCTCAACGCGTTGATGGAATCTGGACTCTCTGGTTTTGAACTCTCATCTCATCGAGAATATTTTTCCAGAGAGACCTGATCATCGTCCATAACGCATTACCGAGTGTTGATCTAAATTCGGACGGAGCATCATTCGTGGATACGCAAGACGATTGCGTAACTTTGTCACTTTTTGCCGCCTCGATTTGAATTTGCCGCGACAGCATTGAGCGCCCCTTAGCGCTTCTCTGAAAAATTTCTCGCGCGGCGCAATTGCTCGCGCCGTTCGAGAATCGAATCAGAGTTGTCTCCCAGCAACCCTTCCCGATTCGCACCGACTCGCGCGTACTGAAAATTCAGTGCGCCGGATTCGTGCATACACCTGCGGCGATTCACGACCGCGTTAGCTACGCGCGTTGTGAATTCACCGCACCCAAAGGAAGGGCTAGAATGCCAACACGAAAAAAAACCTATAAACCCCAATCCACCACCAGCCGCCGCTGGTATCGTATGGACTTGCATCTGCATACCCCCGCGTCGGTGGACTATCGCGAAGCAAACGTCACGTATCTCGACTTTTTGAAAAGAGCCGAAGAACGCGGTCTCGACATTATCGCCTTCAGCGATCATAACACCGTTGCCGGTTATCAACGTTATCTCGACGAAGTGGAATCGCTGGAACTGCTCGAACGACGCAGCCGCCTCGACGATAATGAACGCGTGCAGCTCAAAGAATATCGCCGCTTGCAGGAAAAACTTTTGATCCTGCCAGGTTTTGAACTCACCGCGACGCTCGGCTTTCACGTCCTCGGAATTTTTCCGCCAGATACCTCCGTACGCGAGCTGGAACATCTGCTGCTCGATTTGCGCGTGCCCGCGGAAAAACTCGACCTCGGCTCGGGCGAAGTCGGCGCGACGACCGACGTAATTACTGCCTATCGCGCGATTGACGAAGCGGGCGGTCTGGTCATCGCCGCGCACGCGAATTCGTCGCACGGAGTCGCGATGCCGGGCTTTGATTTCGGCGGACAGACGCGTATCTCGTACACGCAAGACCCACACCTGCACGCGCTCGAAGTCACCGACCTCACCTCGCGCTCGCGCCGCCGCACCGCGCTCTTTTTCAGTGGAACGAAACCGGAATATCCGCGACGGATGCACCTGATCCAATCGAGCGACGCGCACCGCCTCAAAGGAATTCCGAACAACACTCAAGAACCGGGCGTGGGCGACCGTCCGACCGAAATCTTGTTGGACGAATTATCGTTCGAGGCAATCAAACAAGTTTTCCTCGGCAATGATTTCGCGCGTATCCGTCCGTACGTACCGTCCGAGCCCCACGCGTTCGATCCCATTTCGCAAGCGCGCGAGGAGGGCGAAACGCTGGTGCAAGCATTCCACGAGCAACTCAGTCGCGGCAAAGGCATTGAGCGAAAAATTTTGCAGGATACGGTCGCGCTGGCGAATACCAATGGCGGCACGATTTACATCGGCGTGAGCGCGAACCCGCGCAACGCGGTCGTCGGCGTGCCGCGTCCCACCGAGGCAATTCATCAATTGAAGAATGATATTGCCAAGCACATCGTCCCGCCACTCGACGTTCAATTGGACACGCAAAAGAGCGGTGGCAAGAGCATCATTCGCATTATCGTGCCGCGCGGCAGC
>JBBSHK010000102.1:0-8315 GCA_038253185.1 Anaerolineae bacterium
GAGATGGCTGATTTCCTCCACCGGTGTGGCGGCGCGCCAGTACTGCATAAACTCCGGTGTGTCGTATACCAGCGCGCGGTAGGTGAGATGCGCGGCTTCCGACATCACATCCATTGCCTCGCGCCACTCCGCGCGAACTTGCAATTCAGGAGCGTTGGAGTCCGCTGCCGACGCCACGAGGACGGTGCTGACAATCTGTTCGAGGTGACGATGCGCCAATTCACGATCCGAATAACGCGAAGCAATCGCCTCTCCTTGTTCCGTCACACGAAAACGACCATTGAGAGTGCCGGGCGGCTGTGCGCGAATCGCGCGATTGGCGGGTCCGCCGCCGCGTGCCACCGTTCCGCCGCGCCCGTGAAACAATGTCAATTGAATCCCCGATTCTTTACAGACGCGCGCGATCTCTTCCTGCGCCTGATACAGCGCCCAGTTCGCAGCCAGATAGCCGCCGTCCTTATTACTGTCCGAATATCCAATCATTACCATCTGCTCACCTTGACACGATTCGAGGTGAGCCCGATAGACCTCGGACGAAAATAAATCGGCGAGAATGCGTGGCGCGGCTCGGAGGTCATCCAATGTTTCAAACAGCGGAACAATGTCGAAAGCTTCTGCACAGCCTGCCCAGCGCGCCAGCAGCAGCACAGTCAAAACGTCTGCCGGTCCGCGCGTCATCGAGATGATGAAAGGTCCAAGTAGTTCGCGACCATAAATGTGCTGGACGCGCGCGATCAATTTGAATAGAGACCAGGTCTCTGCCGTTTCGGTCGTGATACCCGCGTTTGTCGCGAGCGAATCCGGGCGTTCGCCATTGCTCAACAGTTGCCGCAGCACCCCCAAGCGATGCTCTTCGGCACTGTCCTCGAAGGCAGAATCGATTTTCAATGCGCGCAAAATTTCGCCGAGCGCTGTTGTCAGGCGCGTCGAATCTTGGCGCAGGTCCAGACGCGCTCCATGCAATCCAAAGATGTCGAGTTGCTGTCGCGGTGTTTGTAATTGATCGATTACCAAACGCATCGGAATGGCGCGGGCGATCAGATCAAGCGGAGCGGTCAGAGCCGAGAGCTGAATGCGCGCCTGATGCGGAGCATCTTCCAATAAACGCGCTGTCATATCTTCGTGCGAAGCTGCCTCGAGATCGGAGGCGAGCAGCGAAAGTACAAGACGATACGGCTCACCGGCGTAACGCGTTTCGAGAAAAGCAACGTGCGCGGGGAGTGGTCTCCGTGTATCGAGCCAATCCTTCAATTCGCGCGGAGGAGGGACGCGTGCCGCGCTGAGACTGAAATGGCGCGCCAAATCTTGCAGCGCGCGTCGATGTCGCTCCACCGCGAGACCGCGATGCAAACGCAACGTTTCCGCCGTCACTGCGCTGGTCACATTCGGGTTGCCGTCGCGGTCGCCGCCAATCCACGAACCGAGGGTAAGCCATTGGCGCGGTGGAGTCACCGTCGGATAGTAGGTGGCGAGTGCGGCATCGAGTTCGGCGTAGATGCGCGGCAGTGCTTCCCAAAAAACGGCATCAACATAATACAATCCGGTACGCACTTCGTCCGTCACGGCAGGTCGCCCGGCGCGCGCGCGTTGCGTCAACCACAGAGTCGTGATCTCTGTTGTCAAGGCATTCGAGAAAGCCTCACGCTCGCGCGGAAGTGGTTCTGTATTGTAGAGCCGGTGCACCATTTCGGACATGCGCTGCAACTTGGACAAGATGGTGCGGCGCTTGGCTTCCGTCGGGTGTGCCGTGAGCACCAACTCGATGCGCAAGAGTTGCATCAGGTCGGCTACGCGTTCGGCGGGAACACCGCGCTGTTTGAGCAGCGCAAGCGCCTCACCAATCGATTCACTGGTCGGCGCGGGATATTGCTCGCGCTCGCGGTCACGCAGTGCGCGAACGCGCTGTGCCTCCTCGGCGAGATTGACCAGATCAAAGTAGAGCGTGAAAGACGATGCCACTCCGCGCGCGGCATCGGCGGACAACGCGCCAATCTCACGCGCGAGTTCTGCGCCCGCGCGTGCATCACCCGCGCGTCGCGCTTTGGTGAGCGCCCGGATTTTTTCTTCCGTGTCGAATAGTTCAGGTGACTCTTGCTCGCCGATGACCTGTCCGAGCAATTCGCCGAGAAGGTGAATGAGTGAAGGGAGGTCCATTACAGAGAATTGATTCCAAAAAGCAGAGCGGGAAATATTCCGGGATGTCCATCATTGTACGCGCTTGACGCGTTTGTGCAACGAGGGCGAGTCTTGGTGTTGGAGCAAGGCGCGGATGGCGCCCTTTCTAAATTTGAGCAATTTTAGCGCGACGGAGTGGATCATCTGTCTGGCAGAGCTTGATACCTCGCTACAGCGGGAGAAATTAGATATAATGCGACGAAGGATGAATCGTAGTTAGGCGCTTTAGCCAGCCAGGGGAGGAAGCTTTGGCAAACAGAGTTCTTGTCTTTTTTCTCACCATCGTCAGTACAAGTCTGCTGATAACAAGTGGCGCGCCGAGCGCACACGCGTCGGGTCCGGACCCCTCTGCCGCCTTTCCGCCCGATGGTGCGCCGCGTGTGCTTCTCGCCAACGCGGTCATGTGGTACCGCTTTGAATACAATGGTGATCGCTCGCCGGTCGAGGTCACGTTGAGCGCGGATGCGGTTGACACTATCAGCTTTACTGTCTACACGCCGGAGCAAGTGGCGTTGTGGCGCAGTGGGGGTGAGTTGAAAGGTGTGGGCGAACTCGCGCGTTCGGGAGGTAGCCCTTCAGACGATCTGGTGTGGAGAGGCAATTTCAAGAGCGGCGGCAGCTACTATGTTGCGGTGCAGAATGGCATGAACAATGCGATCCTCCAGCGTCTCAGTGTGATCGGCTCGTCGGTGTATTTGCCGGCAGCGCCACTCGCTGTGACCCTTTCTCCAACACCCGAATTAAATTCTCTCGATACCACTAGCCGACCATTAACACCGGGACCGTTCATTCCGCGCGTCGGCAGTGCGTATACTTTCCGGTTGCCGATATTGATGTACCACCATCTGTTTTATCTGCAAGCGGGCGCCAGCAATTTGTGGTGGGAACTGACCGTGTCTCCGGCTGCCTTTGAAGGACAGGTCGCGTATCTCGCACGCGCCGGCTTTCACACGATTACCTTCGGTCAATGGGACGAATATAATCGCGGCGCGCGAGCACTACCGGTGAATCCGATTATTCTGACCTTCGATGACGGCTGGCGCGATCACTATACCGTCGCGTATCCCATTCTGAAAAAGTACGGGATGGTCGGCACATTTTTTGCGCCCACGAATTATATTGGTTCGTCACCCGGTACGCTGCGTTGGGAAGAAGTGTGGGAGATGAGCGCGAATGGGATGGAGTTTGGCAGTCACTCGATGAGCCATCCGTTTCTGACGAGCTTGAGCGCGGACCGCGCGTGGAGCGAAATTTATAATTCAAAACATATTCTGGAGACGCGCTTGCGCCAGCCCGTTGCGGCATTCGCCTATCCGTACGGCTCTTACAATAATCTCGTGAGTAATATGGTCGAGCAGGCGGGGTATGGCTTTGGCATCGGCGCGTGGGGCGGCATCTATCAAAATTCCGCTGCGCTCTATCGCCTGAATCGTCTCGGCGTCCCGTACTGGTGGGATCTCAATACCTTCGCCGCGCAGGTGTGGCGTTGACTCGATGAGGGATGAAACAAAAACGGTGCAATGATTATTCCGACAGGTCATTGTTCCGTCTGGATTCGGAGAGAGTCAATGCCAAGCGCGAAGAAAAGTTTTAGAGCACTAGCCCAGCAGATATTCGTCAATCAAGTCCATATCAACCAGTTGACTGCCGCGCTCGCGAACGAACACCTGAAAGACTTTCAAGACCTCTGGGAGGAAATTCATCGCGGCGCGGTTCATTCCCCTCGCGCCGGATTGATCTTGGCGGGAGCCGCAAGAGAGATCGCGGATCGGGGTGCCGACCAAAGCCAGCGCAGCCAAGCGCGTCTCGTTTTGATGCAAATCTTGAATTCTCTAGGGCACTTTGGTGAGGTCGTCGCGCTCTGTGCGGAGACCGTCGAAATATTTATGGCGCTCGGAAACGAGAAAGGCATACTCGCCGCTTGGTTGCAAGCGGGTTACGCGGAAACTTATCTGGGCGATCTGAACAGCGCGCGGCAAAATGTCGAACGCGCCGGTACGGTGCTTGAGCATCTCTCGGATGCAGAGAAATACCCATTGCAGCGGGCACAATCGGACTGGGTCGGGGGGCGCATCCTTCGCGATGAAGGCGATTACGCGGAAGCGACACAGATTTTCAAACAGGCGCGCGAGACTTTCAACTCAGCAGGGGCACAACTCGAAGGCGCGCGCCTCACGCGTGAATTGGGTCAAACTTACACACGGACGGATCCGATTCAAGCCGTTCCTCTGCTTGAACAAGCCCGTCGTATTTTCGAGCGCACGAATTGCCCGGTTGATCTCGCGCTGTGTGATCTTTATCTGGGATATGCTTTTAATATGCTGGGGGACTTTGACGGTGCCCTGCATCGCCTCGCGCGAGCGCGTGCGGTATTCACCGAGCAAGGTTCGGACTTTTTTGTCGCCTCCTGCGATCTGGATCGCGGATTCGTGGAGTTGCGCTTGAATCATTATGATGAAGCAATCTCAATTCTGCTTCCGGCACGCGCTGTCTTCTTGAGTTGCGGCAGCCCCTCCGAAGCCTCTTCGTGCGATGTGAATATCGGCGCGGCGCTCTTGGAACTAAATCGCTATGAAGAGGCGCTCGCGCGTTTGCAACAAGCCGCGACCCTCGCGCTCGAAAATGGAAGGCGCAAGAAAGCGGCGCGATGTTATATGAATATGGGATGGGGCTACGATAAGCAAGGACGTTATTCCGACGCACTCGATTTCTACCAACGCGCCCGCGATGAATTTGCTCGCGAGACCATGCTCGAGCCCTTGCTTTATTGCGATCTGAATATTGCCCTCACCTACCAGAATCTTAATCAACCTGATCAAGCGCTGAACGCGCTCACCCAAGCACAGCAGATTTCGGAATCACTGGGGTTGTCTTCTGAGCTCGCCCTCGGTGAGATGTACAGGTCGAGAGTATATTTGCAGCTCGGGCGAAGGCAGCAGGCGCAAGCCACGTTGAAAGAGGCGCGGGAAATCTTTTTGCAAACGCGTCAGGAACTCTATCTCGCTATTTGTGATCGGCTCATTGCTCAGACGGATACGGAACGCGCGAACAAGAAGGAGACCCTGGCGCGTCTGTCGAAGAGCCGGTCGCTCTTCCTCGAGCACGGTCAGTTGATCGATGTCGCTCTTTGTGACCTAACCCGCGGTGAACTGCACCTGCACTGGTGCGAGTGGAAAGCAGCTAGCCGCTATTTCCGGTCCGCGTATCGACGGCTTGAAACGGGGTTCCCTGATCAAGCGTGGCGCGCGAGCTATGGCATGGCACAGGTCGAAGTACATCAAAAGCGAAAACGCGTTGCGTTGCAACATTACCTTCGAGCTGTGGATACCATTGCGGGGATCAGGGCTTCCCTCGGGCTTGAACAACTGAGCGACGATTTGTTCGGGGCGCGCGAGCAAGTCTTCATCGATGCGCTCACGCTCACGCACTCCGAGTCTCAGCCAAAGCACGCGCTAGGCATAGTCGAGGCGGCGAAAGCTCAAACTTTTCTTAACTATTTGGTCACGAAGGAGTGGCGCGTCCAGGAGGGATCGACCGATCTGGTCAATTGGGCTGAGTTGAACCATCGGGAACAAGAATTGCGCTATAAACTAGAGGCGCTTCGGCGTCACGCTTCGGTTCACGTGGCGCAAAGTGAAGGTGAGCCGCTACAAAGTCCCGAGGAACTCGAAAGGTTTTCAGGAGAGCGTTCAAATGAACTGGGCGCGTTGAGCAAGGCGTACGAATCAATCGTCGCAAGACTACGCCTGTCGAAGCGCGGGCTGTCCGGTGTTCCTTCGCTTGCTCCATTTTCATTGGATAACTTTCGCCGCACAGCAAAAGCTCGCTGGGGGGAGAGATGGGCGGCGCTGGATTATTTCCTTGACGGCAACAATTTGCTGATCGTCTCTATCGACCCGCATACGGTTGAACTCCATGCGGTCCACCTTGACGAGGCTGACCAATTTGCGCTCGAGCAGGCGACGAGTATTCAGCCCGACACGCGCGAGCTTGTTTTCCGCGGTACTATTCGCGGCACTCCCATTCCGACGTCGGGCGCTCGGTACTTGGAGCAGCTTACGGCAAGAATTATACCGGATCACTTGGTCAAATCAAAGCAAGAGATCACTCTGATCATTTCGCCTCACGGCAGACTTCACCAATTGCCATTCCACGCTTTAATGGACGAGAGGGGCTATCTTCTCGAACGCTTTCGGTTTGTGTACACGCCGGGCTTGCAAGCGCTAACGCAACTGCACTCGGGGCGAGCCACTATGACGACCCCTTCGCGAATGTTGGTCTATGCTGCGGATGACTTTAGTGGGCGGGCGCGCCCGCTCCGACACGCCTATCAAGAAATTCAAGCGATAACGAGGAGTGGAAACGAGAGTGCCATTACATTCTGGAACGCGGAAGCAACGCGAGACGGAATCTTGGAGCTGAATCGATCACGAGAGCTTGAAAAATTTGACATTCTCCATTTTGCCACTCATGCCATCTTGGATCAGCGTGCGCCGCATTGGTCGCGGATTATGCTCCAGGACCAGGACCTGACAGTACTCGACATATTGGACCTAAAGCTCAACGCGCGCTTGGTTACTCTGTCTGCTTGCTCAAGCGGCTTGGCTAAAGCGGGGCGCGGCGATGAACTGGTTGGGTTGGCGCGCGCCTTTTTCTATGCAGGCGCAAGGGCGCTTGTGGCATCGCTGTGGGCAGTCGAGGACGAGTCGACAGCTCACTTGATGGCGGAATTCTATCGGAATCTCAAAACGGGTCTGTCAATCAGCGAGGCACTGCGTCAGGCGCAACTGCAAATGGTGTCTCTCGGATTTTCACCTTATCAGTGGGCGCCGTTCCTCGCCATTGGTGCGGCTTGACGAGTCGGCGTTCTGGCTCTACTCTCCAAAACAGAGCGGCGCGATTCATTGCAGCAGCTCACGGGCAAAGCGCACAGGAGTGCACTTTGCCCGGTCGAGCTACTCTCTGCTAACAGCCGGCTTTTTTGAGGTGAATGCCATCCGCGCGGAGGCGGTCGCGTACCACAATCTCAATTTGGATCGTGATGAGCACTGCAAGTGCATCGCGCTGACCACTCATTTCAAAAATGAAATTTCTTGTTAGAACTTGCGCGGCGCTTTGTCATTCGGACTCGTTCCCCCGCGCGGAATCGGGTTTTTGAAATGAGTTGGAGATACGCTGGCGTAAGAAAGTGTTTTGAAAATCCTTCGACTAAAGTCGAATGGCAAGCGAAAAGGTTAAAACGTTTAGGTTTTAGGCTTTAGCCTGTTCCCTTACCAGCAGGTTTCAACCTGCGGAATGAATTTCAAAACACTCTCTAAGGGAAAAAGAAGGACGGCTCACTCAACAGGCGCGCGAGGTATTCGGGTGATTATTTTGTCTGAATTGGATTCAAAGTTTTAGCCAGCCGAGTTGTGCCAGTGCTTGCACCGTGACGAAAATGCCCGCGCCGACGACGACCACCGCGCTCGCCAGCGGCATCCACGCCATGAGTTGTGCCGGCGTTTTGCGTTGCTCGAGGAAATGACTGGCGCGCACAATTACTACGCCGATGCCGACGAGCACCAATGCCATACCCAAGCCAAACGCGATGATGAGAACAATGCCAAACGGAATGCGGTGCAGCGAAATCGCGCTGAGCAAAAGAATCAACGCGGAGGTGCTGGGCACGAGACCTCCCGCAAGTCCAAGACCGAATAAACTTTTCCACGAGAGTCCGTCGCGTATCACCGCGTCGGGCAGATGCGAATGCTCGTGGTCGAAAATTTCATCCGCGTGTGAATGCTCATGCTCAGCGTGACGCGCGTGTTCGTGTTCGTGGAGCCTGGCTCGACGCGCCCACCGAAAGCGACGCCAACGATCGAACGCGAGCGACGCGCCCATCCCAATCACCAGAACGCCGGAACTGAGACTGAGAAATGGATACAACGTTTCGGGCACGACGTACTCGGACGCGAAAAGCGTGATGACGCCTAACACCAAAACGCCGAGGGTGTGCGTGACGGTAACGGTGAGTCCGAGCGCGAGCGCTTGCGCCAAGGTGCCGTGCGTGCTAACGAGATACGCCGCCATAATCGTCTTGCCGTGACCCGGCGAGACTGCGTGCAGCGCGCCGAGCCCCATCGCGAGCAGCAGCGCGAGCA
>JBBSHK010000103.1:0-8312 GCA_038253185.1 Anaerolineae bacterium
CGGGAAGCCCACGCGCGTGGGCTTCCCGCTGACGATCAAACTGCTTTATGGCGTCTTGTACTTTTGTGCGTTGTCAGCAATGATCTTGTCTGACTTGGCTGCCGCGTCATCGAGCGCCTTTTTGATGTCGGTGGCTTGTCCAAGCAGAACCGCATCAATCGCTACGCCAGAACCCTGTCCCCACAGAGCATCGACGATGCCGGGAACTTCGGGCCAGACTGCCACAGCCGAAGCTTCCGACGCAAAACCCGCGATGGGTGGCGCCAGCGTCTTGAGCTGCGGGTCATTGCGGGCAGAGTTGCGGATAGGAACCAAGCCCGCTTTTGCCCACTGGATTGAATTCTTGGACAGCCAAGCAATCCAGCAGCCTGCGGCGAGTTGCTTGGTCTTGTCAGTCGCAGTGATTGCCAGATTGTGCGAACCACCCCACACGGCGTACTTGTCGCCGATCTGCGGCACCGGCGCATAGCCGACAAAGCCGAGCTTTTCCATGTCGGTGATGTGCCACGGACCGTGAATAGTCATTGCCGCTTTACCTTGCTGGAACACTTTCACTTCGGGATCACCGGCGCCGCTGGGCGCGGGCGAGTATTTTTTCTTCAGGTCATTGAGGTACGTCAGTGCCCTGACGCCGGCGTCGCTATTGAAGGTCGCCTTCGTGCCGTCGTCATTCGCCATCGAGCCTCCGAACTGTCGGATGAGACCCTGGAAGAGCGCCGCGGCTTGAAACGCGTTGCCGAGCGAGATACCCGCCACGCCGTTCTTGTTCAGCGCGTCAACGTCCTTCTCAAACTCTGCCTTACTGAGCGGCTTGTCAGGCGATGGCTCGGTCAAGCCCGCTGCCTTGAACATTTCTTTGTTGTAATAGAGCACCAACGGGTGGACATCCAACGGGACTGAATAGCGTTGTCCCTTGAACTCGCCGTGGCTCCAGATTTGCTCTGGAAAGTCACTCTTGATGTCGCCAACGATCGCGAGCACGTCACTGCTCATCGGCTGAAGCGCGCCGCGAATCGACCACTCTGGAATGTTTTCCAGGTGAATCACGATTGCTTCGGGCAAGTTCTTGGCGGCAGTGGCGGCGCCCAGTTTCTGATAAAAGTCTGGTTGGGGCAGGTGCGTCACTTTGAGTCCCCACGGGTTATTGGAACAAAAGTCGTTGGCAATCGCGGTCATCGTATTGCCGTCAGGTCCTGTGAGCGGACTCCACATACTTATGGACTGACCCTTGACACCATCCGGGCATGTGACTCCGCCGAAAGCGCCTGCGGCGCCACCGCCACCAGGCGCTGATGTCGCGGCGCCACCGCCACCGGGCGCTGATGTCGCGGCGCCACCCCCACCGGGGGCTGAAGTTGCGGCACCACCGCCGGGCGCGGTCGTCGCTGCCGGTGAAGCCGCGCCACCACCACACGCTGCGAGCAGCATGCTCAATACTGTAATCAGCGTGACGACGCTCAAGAGTCGCTTGGAATTTTTATACATTTTCTTTCTCCTCCTCGAGTTTTAGCGAACTGGTTTGTTAAAGCTCCTAACAAAATGAAGCACCCGTTACGAAATTTTCGCTCCTTGTGCTTAATCTCGCACAGTGGATTGATTCGGCACACGTTTTGTTAGGGGCTTTTAGAACGCCTGACAAAATGAACCAGTCAGAACGGTTTCTTCGCCCACCGTTCTCAAATTTGACTAACAATCAAATTCGGACTGCGTTTTGTCAGGCGGTTTCAGGGAAGGTTGTTAAGGATGTTCTGGCAGCTTCACCTCCTTTTCCGCGGAGCAAATTGCTCCTCCACATTGGACTGTTCGGTTTCTTGAAACAGGTTGCTGACTCTGGCGAAAGCAAATGAGCATCTGTCTCAATCGCACTCGCCGATGATCGAGAAATCACGTACAGCGAACCGATATAAAGAGAATGAGGTCGGCGAGACTACGTTTCTGTGCTGAGATCGACGCGAGGGCAGTTGATCAAAAACGTAATATTGCCAATCAAACCAACGACTCACATTGAACCGCGCGAATTCAAGTCGTTTCAAACAATCCGCGTCGATGGCAGGCAAGTGATGGGGGAATAGTGTCGGCTTGGGGTGTAGCAGCTTGCCATGCATCATCGCACGTTCTATCTACGACCGACTGAAAGTGAGTTTGACAAATCTGCCGTTCGAGATGAAATGCAGACCGTCGACAAAGAGTATAGGACAATCGAGAATGGCTGTCAACCGGGCATCCGCTAGGAATCGGTGAAACTTGAAGTGATCGCCAATTGTTATTTCGAGCGAAGCGACGCTAGCACTTGCGTCTGCGCTAGCGCAAGTGGAAATCTCGCTCAGACCCGATGAGAGATTTCTCGGCGCTTGCGAACGCGCGACATTCGAACCCCTCGAAATGACATATTCAGCTCTTTGCCATTGACCAATGCGTCTGCTAACGAGAGTACATCTTCCTAATCAGCCCTCGACATTTATCTAACGTTCGAGCCGTAAAAATTGTTGTGACTCGAGTCATCAGCTGGATGGGAGCGACGGGATTTCACGAGGGCTCGTCCATCACAATACACACCTTGCCACTTTGACCCTCGTCCGCGAGGCGATACGCTTCCCCCGCGTCTTGTAAATGCAAGCGATGCGTAACCGTCCTCTCGGGCTTGAGATTCCACTCGACTAATTTTTCGACCAACTCTTCCATGCGCCATATGCTCGTCACCCACGAACCATAGATCGTGATTTGCGGATGAATGATGGTTTGGCTCACATCGAAATCGACGCGATTGCCTTCGCCGACCATCGCGCAGCGTCCCCAGCGTCGCGTACCTTGCAATGCCACAAGTCTGCCCGCGGGTGAGCCAGAGCAATCGATTGAAACTTCGCAGCCCTCGCCGCGCGTCAATCGTCTAATCTCTTCGACCGCCCGCGCGTTCGATATGACCGTTTCGTCCACCGCGCCCATCTTTTTCGCGAGCGCGAGGCGCGCGTCTGAAATATCCGCGCCGATGATTTTACTCGCGCCCAGCCCCCGCGCCAGCAAGCCCGCACCCAGCCCCACCGGACCCATGCCGGTTATCAAAACTTTATCCTTGCCCGAAACGCGCAGTCGGCTCAGCGCTTCGTACGCAGTCCCAAAGCCGCACGCGACCAGCGCGCCGTCGATATAGCTCAATTCATCCGGCAGCGCGAGGCAAGTATTCTCTTCCGCCAATAAATAATCGGCGTGCCCGCCGTCGCGCTGCCAGCCGTACGCCGCGCGCAGTGGCGAAGTGCAACTGATCATATAACCTTCGCGACAATCGTGACACGCGCCACAGCCGCTGATGTGATACAAGATCACGCGGTCACCCACTCGAAATTGTTTGCAGCCGGGACCCATCTCGACAATTTGTCCGCACGGCTCGTGTCCGGCAATCACGTTCTGGTACGCTTCCGGTCCGTGTCCGAGATGCTCGCGATAGATCGCGCGAATATCGCTGCCGCAAATCGCGGACGCTTTCATCTTCACCAGCACTTGTCCCCGACCCGGCGTCGGACGCGCAAATTCGCGCAACTCAACGCGCCGCTGGCCGGGTAACAGCACCCCTCGCATCAATTCATCCACTCCGCTTCAACTTTCCCTCGCAACACTCTGCCAGAAAGTTCGTGCTTTCGACTCATCCGTTTTCTATATGCCCCACCACGCGAGATTCGCGAACGGATAATGCGCGCGATTATTTTCGCGCAACGCCTGCAAGAATTCGCCAAAGTTGTACTGGGGCTTGTACCCGAGCACGCGCATGGCTTTCTCCGGTTTCCAAATATTTTTGCCCCGGATCAATTCGCGCGCGTCCAGCCCGTTTGCCTCGATCAGCACGCGCGTCCCGCGCCAATATTTTTCAATCACCGCGACGGGATCATCGTTCAGCGGCTGGGCATCCTCAGGTGTGAATGGAACATCCGCCATAATGTTAAAGAAATCGGAACCGTTCTCGGGTTGGTAATTGAGCGCGAGCAAGACTGCTTGCGCCACATCGCGATCATCCACGCCGCCGAACAGCAAACGAAAACCATAGCGCTCGAAACTTTCAGGCACGAACATACCAAGCCGCAGCGCGACGGTGTTCACATTCCAGCGCCGCGCGTAATACCGCGCCAAATCTTCGCACAACCATTTCGACATTCCATACACGTCGCCGGGCAGCGTAGGCGAGTCGTCGGTGACAATGCCCCACGCGCCCTGTGGTGCTTTCATACTCTCGCCGTACACGCCCATCGTGCTGCACAGTACGAATTGTTGCACACCCGCCATCCGCGCGGCTTCAAAGACATTGAACGTGCCGCTGACATTGATCGCCCAAAAATCTTGCGGCTGCCATTTGCTTACGTGAATGCCGTGCAGCGCCGCGGCGTGCACAATCGCGTGCACACCCTCGACCGCGCGCCGTACCTCCTCCGCGTGGCGAACATCGCCCTGCACGAATTCGTACTCCGTTTGCAGCGGACGAAAATCAAAAAGTTTCGGCGTGTGCCCCGCCGCGACCAGCGCGGGCGCGAGCACGCGTCCGAGATTTCCGCCCGCGCCGGTGATTAGGACCCGCATAAATTTTCCACCTTAATATGTCTGCTCAAGGACAGAACTGGAATTGATTAGCGTTGAATAAAATGTACGGTCGCCCTTTGTAAACATCGACCAGACCACGTATCTCGACACACTTGCCGATGAGGTTATTGAACGACCCGTTCACCGACGAACCAAAGAACGCGTTGTGTGTTCCATCAAAGTCAATGAAAAATGCCGTGTTGGTGAAATATGTGTTGAATACCACTCCACGTACGCAGGTCGTTTCGCCAATATGCGCGCTCGCTTGTTCGTACGGGAAGCAGTTGGACGCGGGCGCGGGCGGCGGTATTTCTGTTGGAGCCGCCGTTGGCTCAACGGTTGGGAGCAGAGTCGGGACGAGTGTGGGCTCCGTTTTTGGTTGAACCGTCGTTGATCCGGTCGCTGTCGCGAATTCCTGGGCAACGCTCGTTGCAGCCGGTGTGCGGAGAAACGCGCCCGCGGCATCCACCCCGCCTCGCACCAGCACGAACGCGCCGGCGAGAAGGGCGCCGAGGAACGCGAAGAGGATAAGGTAAGCCGCACAGCTCGCAACGCCTACGAAATTTGCCTGACGAATCCGCTCCACGATACCACGTACGATCATCATAAGCTGAGTGAAGGACCAACTCTTCGCAAATCTCTTACGCCAACGCCTCTACGATTCGCGCCAGTTCTTCGCGGCTCACTGGTTGCACTGCCGCGCGCACATTGTCTTCCACCTGCTGCGGATTTTTCGCGCCGGGGATGGTGGTGGCAACGGCGGGATTCGCCAGCACATACGCCAGCGCGGCTTGCGGCATCGTGCGCCTATTCGATAGAAAGCGCAATCGTTCCACACGTTCGAGATCGCGCAAAAACTTTTCGCGATTATTTCCCTTGATCCAATCTGCGCGAATATCGCCTGCGGGAAATTGTGTGTCCGGCGAAAATTTTCCGGTGAGCTTGCCCATCGCCAGCGAGCCGCGCGCGATCACGCCGATATTGTTTTCGCGACAGAACGGCAGCGCGTCCTCTTCGGGTTGACGATTCAGCATGGAGTAATCAATTTGCAGCGTGTCCATTCCACCGATCGCTTGATCAAAGTGTTCGATGTATTTGAAATCGTTCGCGCTCAAGCCGACGAAACGCGCTTTGCCTTGTTCTTTCAACCGACGCAGCGCGGTGGCGAACACCTCAGTATTCTCGTCCCACCACAAATGGTCTTGGTACACGTCAATGTAATCGGTGCCGAGCCGTTTCAGACTCGCTTCGCAATCCTCAATGATCCACTGGGGGTCTTTATACAAACTCGGATTGCGACTGCGCCACAGTCCGACTTTGGTTGCGACGTACACTTGCTCGCGCGGCACCGTTTTCAAAAATTGCGCGAGAATTTCTTCGCTGTGCCCGCGCCCGTACACATCCGCCGTATCGAAAAAATTCACGCCGAGTTCCCACGCGCGTTGAATCGCCGCGAGCGAATCGCTATCGTCCACCGGTCCCCACGCGTCGCCGCCGACTGCCCACAATCCGAGACTCACTTCGGAAACGTGCAAACCCGTTTTGCCGAGAGTTCGATAGTTCATCTCAATCTCAACTCCTGTCGTTCAAATATTTTTATACCAGCGTGAAATCGGAACGGTCCAAAATACCTTCTCGTTCCAAAAATAGGTGCCGTCATAAAAAAGTTCATAGCCGCCCCACACATTGTTGACGAGCAGGTCGAGGCGATTCTGTTCTGCGCGGATTCGCTCGAATACCGCTTTCACCTGCGCGTCGTCTCGATGATCGCACGGGACGGCAATCGCCTTTCCGCCGGACTGCGTCACTTGCTGCGCCGTTTCATAAATCGTGCCGGGCAAGTCCACCGCCGCGCGTCCTTCATCCACCGTTCTGCCGGTAACGTACACCGTTGCACCGGCTTCGCCCAAGCCCAGCGCGATTCCTTTTCCGACGCCGCGACTCGCTCCGGTCACCAGCGCCACTTTGCCCGGCAATGTTTGCATAGTTGATGCTCCACTCTAAAATTACATTCAAAAAAGATTGATCGCGGAATGTGCCTCGCCTGAATCCCTCACCTTCAAACATAAACGATGTGTGTTCAGCGCCTCCGCATAATCGCAAAAGAGCAACGTCGGATCGTTGCGCTCCAGCGCGCGGAGGAAGGCGCGGTCTTCGGCGAGCACCGGATCATTCCCGGTACGCACCTCGCGTTTTTCGCGACCTGCATCATACGCGACCCGTTCTTGCGTAATGGTTATCAGCAACCCTTCGCACACGAGTTGAACCTGCGCCGCGGCGACTTTATTCAACAGGCAGGTCGCGGTGAATACGCCGGTCGCTCCGTTTTCAAAGAGCAGCAGCGCGGTACTCACATCTGCCACATCCGCGTCGGGATACGCGGGGCGCGCGTGGCGGCTCGCGCGCGTGGCGATCACCTCCGCTTCGCCAACGAGTGACCGCGCGATATCGAATAGATGCGTAGCTTGCTCGACCATCTGTCCGCCGCTTGTTGCTTGATGCCGCCACCACGCAGGTGAAGGGGTGGCATCGTGCCACGCGCCCAACACCAGACGCGCCGGATTCTGTGCGAGCGTACGTTTCACTTCGGGAATGGTGTCCATTGCGCGCCAGTGATAACCGACGCCGACGATGAGTCCGCTTTTCGCAATCGCGTTCGCAATCGTCTCCGCCGGTTCGGAATCCGCCGCGAGTGGTTTCTCTACAAAGAAAGGAATGCGGCGCTCAATCAAGTTCTGCTCGATTGTGCCGTGCGAACCCGGCGGCACACACACCCACGCGGCGTCAATCTCCTCGTGTCGGAGCAAATCTTCAGTCCGCGTACAAGCGCGACCGCCGTAGCGTTGCGCCGCCGCGGCGGCGAGCTTGAGCGTTGGCGATACATGTCCGACGACTTGGACGTTGGGCTCGGCGCTGAGTACATCGAGGTGCCGCGGTGCAAACAGACCGGCGCCAATCATAGCGATTCTCACTTGAATCTCTCCTCGCTCAAGCAGAAGTTGGAATGCCTCGACGAAAGTCGAGCACCGCTTGCAGCACCTCAGCCGGTCGCTCATCGAGCAGTTTGAAAATTTCTCCGGCGTCGGCGGCAGGGGTCACGTGGCTGATGAGGGGCTGTAGCTGCAGCTTGCCTCGCGCGACCAGTTGCATAAAAGTATGAATCAGTCGCAAACGGTCCCAGCGATATTTTAATTCCGGCGACACCCCGGAAATTTGCGAGCCGACCACGTTGATTCGATTGTGATGAAACTCTTCGCCGAGATAAAGCCCGCGCGCATCGCCCTGATAAAAACCCAGCGCCACCACTTTTGATGAATAGGCACACGCGCGAATCGCTTCGTTGAGCGCGGCGGCGGACCCGGTGCATTCGATGCAAATATCCGCGCCTTTGCCTTTCGTCAACGTCTTGATCTGTTCCGCCGCCGCGCCTTCGCTTACATTAATAAGGTGATCGATGCCCACGCGGCGCGCGGTCTCCAAGCGCAAGGGCAGCAGGTCAACCGCGATCACTTCCGCGCCGGACAGCTTTGCCAATTGCGCGACCAATTGTCCCACCACGCCAAGCCCAAACACCGCGACTGTTTCGCCCAAACGAATCGCGCTGTCGAGAATTCCATTCAGCGCAATCGCGCCAATCTGCGAAAAAATTCCAAAGATGGGATCGATGTGCGCGGGCAGGACCCGTTCACGTGCATACGCGCGTGTCGCAATGCGAATGGTGCGATGACCCCACGCGCCGTACACGATGC
>JBBSHK010000104.1:0-8285 GCA_038253185.1 Anaerolineae bacterium
TCGTGTGAGCGTACGAGGTCGCGCTGGACCCCCCCGCCCACCAACCACCCAACCCGCGGGGGCGCGACCGCGGGGCGCACCCGCACCCCGGGCGCGCCCGCCCCGACGCCGCGCGTTCGCTCAATTCGAGACCCGCGGCGTTCGCGGCGGCGAGGGTCAGCGCGGCGAATCCCGACGCGCTGGAGGCGAGACCCGTGCCCATCGGAAAATTATTGCGCGACCTCACGCGCGCTTTCGTCGTGTGATTGGCTTCGGCGCGGATTCGATCAAGATGTTGCAGCACGCGGTGGCGCGCCGTGTCTGCTGCTTCTGCTTCGTCAATAATGATTTCATCATCAGACAGTGATGCGTCGAAATGCACCGTCGTCTCGGTCGTGAGCGCGTCGAGATTCATCGAGAGCGAATCATTTAGAGGTAAACGTAACGCCGCGTCGCGGTTACCCCAGTACTTGACAAAGGCAATGTTCGATTTTGCTTCAGCGGTTGCTTTCCCTAGAGCCATTTGAGCCACTCCATTATTTGTTCTTGAATGCGAGTTTCACACGTTCGTCCAGCAACTCAATACGACGAGGGATTTGGCGACGCAAAATGGTAACTTCCAAGAGCGAAGAGTCCGATTGCACCAGATAGGATCAATAAAAATCCTCCGAGGTAGTAAACCGATCGGATGCCCATAGCGTCTGCCAAGATTCCCGCAAGACCAATGGAAAGAATTTCCATTACGCTCCATGCCATATCCATCAGAGTAAACACTCGTCCTTTAACCCGGTCCGGGATGCTCGCTTGCATAATCGAATTGTAAACGACGCTGCCCGTCGACGTGTTCAAGCCATAGACAAAAAGCAGGAAGAGAGCAAAGGGAAACGAAGCCACGAGTGCCATCAAGATATCTCCGACTCCGCGAATGAGATAGGGGAAAAATAACAGACGCATGTCCTTGTAATTCTGAGTGACCAACCCAAGTAAGAATGGTCCCAACAGCGCCCCAGCCCCAATCGCGAGGAGCAGCGTTGAAAATCCCGCGGGCGGCAGTTGCAAATATTGCTGTGAGAGGACGACCAAGAGCGCCGAGGTGCCGCCAACCGCGAGGGAAGCAATCATCTGCACAAGTGTCAAGCGCGAGACAAAAACATCGCGCCGCGCATAATCAAGCCCTGCCCGCATTTCGTCAAAGTAGAGCCGCCAACCTTTCTTCTCGCTCTCCGGTATTGGAACCGTCGGCACATTCATTGTAGAAATCATCGCCGCCGAAAAGAGAAAAGTTCCCGCGTTGAAAATAAAAGCAGCCTTCGGTCCAACGAGGACAATCAGACCGCCTGCAATCGCTGATCCAATAATCTGCACCAATTGTTCAGTTGACCAAGCAACGGAATTGGCTGCTAACAATTCCTCTTCCTTAACCATCGCGGGGATCACCGCCTGTACCGTAGGACGAAAAAAAGTGGTCGCAATCGCCACGAGAACGGCGACGGCGTAGATCGTCGTGAGATCGGATGTTGCCGCGAGCGCGAGCATCAGCATCGCCCTCGCGATATCAGCAGCAATCAGTACCCGCTGGCGATAAAAGCGGTCAATGATTACGCCCGCCAGTGGCGAAATTACCAGAATCGGGACGATTTGGAAGATGGCTAGTTTGGAAAGGTCAGAGCCAGAGCCGGTGAGTTGATAAACATAGATGACCAGCGCGATATAGTTCAGCGTGTCGCCGAGACTGGAAACAAGTTGTCCGAGCCAAAGTGGAAAGTAGCGTCGGTTTTGGATTATCGTCAGGTAAGGTAGAACAACGCGGCGCAAAGTCAATCACCTGTAGAGAGGAAATGAGAATCAGTTCCTCACCTGCTGCGCGAAAGTCAACTGCAACTCATCAAGCTCACTTTACGGCAGCGCGTCGAACCACAGCATCGACAAGATTCCCGCAAGGAGAAATAGCCCCGCCGCGACAGCGGTGACGATGGCGGTCACCTCGATGCGCTCCACGCGCAGCACCAGTTGTTTGCTCAATCTATCATAGACCGCGGTGAGATCGTGTTGAGTCGCGGCGTAAAAATATTCGCCCTCGGTCAGGTCTGCCACTTGCCTGAGCGTCGCTTCGTCCAGGTCGGAACGGAACCCGCCGAAGGGAGAGCCGACCACTCCTCCCGCTTTCGTGCCCATCCCTACGGTATAGACGCGCACACCGCGCTCCGCCGCGAGCTTGGCGGCATCGACCGGCAACATTCCGCGATTGCTTTGTCCATCCGTCAGTACCACCACAATCGCCGGTGCATATTGTCCTTTCGGCACTGGCGTCAAGCGCACGACCGGCGCGGGCGTAAGCGCGGCAGGCGCATCAGCGGGTCCGTTGAGATTCTCGTCAATGGAATTCAGCCCTGTTACAATGCCGTCGCCGATCGCGGTTCCACGCGCCAGTGTCAATCGATTGAGAGCTTGGATCAACTTGTCACGGTCAGTGGTCGGCGGCTGCACCAGTTCTGCGCTGCCCGCGAAAGCGACCAGCGCGATTTGCGTTCCCTCGCGCCGCTCTTGGATAAAAGCGATCGCTGCCTGTTTCGCCGCTTCAAAGCGATTCGGTGTTACATCCGTCGCGCGCATACTGCCGGAAACATCCAGCGCGAGCACAATCGTGCCTTGCTGATCCGGTAACTTGACCAGCGTAACCGGACGCATCAGCCCGACAATCATTAGCGCGAGCGCGAGCAGGAACAACACCGGAGGAATATAACGACGGAATTTATCAGCGCGCGTGATCGCACCCTACACCAGCGCGAAACTCGAATAACGAAGCACGAACGGGCGCCGTCGACGCTGCGCCCAAATGTACGCGAGCGCGAGCGCGGGAACGAGGAGCAGCGCGTAAACGAAAAAAGGCGAAAGGAATTTCACCGTTTAAATTTTCAGAGTGACAGAATAGTACGTTCCAAGATTGATCGTAAACTATTTATCCGAATCTAGCTCTTGCCCACCTGATGCTTTCGCTGCGACACACCGGCGCGACGTTTCTTCAGAATCATCATACCAAACATTCCTAGCATCGCCGAACCAACCAGCACGAATTCTGGAGTATGGTAATCAATCGCAAGTCCGGACAACGCGAGTTGGTTTCGCGGCGACGACGCAACCGTCACATCAATGTGCATTGCCGGACCAAAATTCTTGTCGCCGTGCTTGAGCGTCCACTCGGTGCGGTAAACACCGGGCGAGACCGGCGCCGTCATATTGAACGTCCAACGCCCGATGGCTTGGGGCGGCGTGTCCGTTGGAACGCTGAGCCGTTCATCGACATCAAATCGAATATTGTTCACATTCGTCAGATAATATTTTTCACTCTGGTTCCAGATGGACGAGCCGACATTTCGGACCTCGAAAAAAATCTGAAAGGTCTCCCCCGGCATCACGGTGGGAAACTCGGATTGGCTCAAGACCTGCGCCTCGTCGCGTTTGAGATCGTACTGGTACAAATTGTACTTGTCCATTACTCCGATCAGGTCATTGTCATAGCTCGGAGCGGTCGCGTAACCGGCTCGCGCGATTTGGCGGGCGAACTCTTGCGGATCGTCGGCATGTCGCAGCGCCTCCGCGTAGCGCGGGTTGTCGGTCAAGACGTATGCGTGATCGCGGAAAGAATCTTCCATGCTGCGATATTTGCGAAAGCGCGCTTGCCCCTCGATGAACTGCGTGCCGTCCCATTCTTTGGTCGTCGCCCAGACCCAGCCGATCGCAATGCGCCCATAGTTCACGCTGCCGTCCGCGCGGGCGAACGCCTTGATGCCAAAATAATTATTGGCGTCGCCCACGGGCTTGCGTCCCCAACTCGTTTCAATGATCGCCTGCGCGAGCGTCACCGACGCGGGTACGGTGGTCTCGCGCTGCGAGGCTTGCGCCATCGCCGCGGCGCGCGACAAAAAATCATCTTGAGCTTCAACCGTCGTCGCGCGCGTCAAGCTGCTCAGTGCCAACAGCGCGACCGCCAAGAACAAAAGCACACGATGAATTTTTACGAGTTGCATAGCCTTACTCACGCCGGAGAGGTCATTTGAATATTCGATCCTCAGGATGAAAGCTGAGGGAAAGCGGTTGTGCTAAAGCATTCGCGTTGATGGCATTTCCTTTGCCACTCGACTTTAGTCGAAGGAATATCCAAATGCGCTCTGAGATACACAAATGGGTCGCCGACAATTACAGCGCGCTCTCGCAAAGTGAACGCGCGCGGCGCGCCAGCGCGGGCACGCCTTCATCCAAGCGCGCGAAAAAAGGATCGTCGGTGGTGCCGGCGAGGTGCCGTTTGTAACTGCCTTCCAATAATATCGCCAGCTTCCAAATCGCCAGCACCATGTAAAAGTTTAGATCGTTCACCTGTCGCCCGCTCAGTTCTTGATACCGCGCCGCCACCTCCGCGCGCTTCAGAAAACCTTCAAGCGGAGTGATCGAACCCATATCATCGGGCAGCGGTGACAGCACCGGCTCGCCCGCCTCACGCCAGAATGATAACAGGTAACCGAGATCGGCAAGCGGGTCGCCCAGCGTTGACATTTCCCAGTCGAACACCGCGCGCAAACGCGGCGGCGGCTTCGGCGCGAACAGTGTATTATCCAGACGATAGTCGCCGTGCACAATCGTCGCGCGCTGCGGCGGTGGCTGATGCGATTGCAACCAATGGCTGACGAAATCGAGCTCAGGAATTTCGCGCGTGCGCGCGCCGTCAAATTGCCCCATCCACCGCTTGACCTGTCGCGCGATGTACCCTTCGGGCTTGCCGAGATTCTCCAGACCGATCTCGCGATAGGCAATCGCGTGCAAAGCCACGAGAGTTCGAATCACTTCATCCGTAATTGCCGCGCCGTCGCGTCGCGAATCGAACGCGGGTGGAAGTTGATCCCGAATCACCACTCCCTCCACTCGCTCCATCAAATAAAACGGCGCGCCAAGGACAGAGGCATCCTCGCAGGCGAGCAGCGGACGCGGCACCGGGAAATTTGCACGAGAGAGCGCCGAGATGACGCGATATTCGCGCAGCACATCGTGCGCGGTCGGCAGCAGCGGACCGCGCGGCGGGCGGCGCAGCACCCATTGCTCGTTCGCGCGTGTGATGAGAAACGTCTCGTTCGAATGACCCGCCTGGATTTTTTCCGCGCGCAGCGGCGCGTCACCATCGGGCAAATGCTCCGCCAGATATTTTTCCAGCGCGCGTTCGTCGACGAGGGGTGTTAACAACTTTCCATCCGATATAATTTGCCGCCCAGAACGAACAGGTGAGGCGACATTATTAGTTCTCCGCGCGCACTGCGCCTCCCCGGCCTGCCGCACTAAAGCCGAAGGCGGTGTGGCTGCATCCCTAGCGGGATGGCGTAGCCATCTAGGGACTTCGGCATCCGTATCTGCGACTTTGGGCGGCGAAAGACGCCAGGGCAGGCTGCGGTGAAAACTAAGCCAACCCGCCGGTCGCGCTTTTCGTCGTGCCGAATTTTTCCGACGCGCGCAAAACATTCCGCGCCATCACCATCCGATGGATTTCCGAAGTGCCATCGTAGAGTCGCGCCGAACGCGCATCGCGATAGAATCGTTCGATCGGCAAATCTTTGGAGTAACCCAGCGAGCCAAAGATTTGCAGCGCGCGGTCAACGACCTGATTCAGCATTTCGGAAACGTACACTTTGGCGAACGACACTTCCTGCCGGTAATCGCGCCCGGTCTCAATCAACCACGCCGAATGTAACACCATCAGGCGCGAAGCATACAATTCCATTGCGGAATCGGCGAGCATCCATTGGATCGCCTGCTTGTCGGCGAGCACACCGCCGAAACTTTCGCGCGTGCGCGCGCGTTCCGTCGCGAGATCGAGCGCGCGCTGCGCCACGCCAATCCAACGCATACAATGCGCGAGGCGCGCGGGTCCGAGTCGCACCTGCGCCAGCTTAAAGCCCTCGCCCAACTTTCCCAGTAGCGCGTCTTGCGAGACGACGACATCTTCAAGTTTAATCTCACAATGTCCGCCGGGTCCATTCCAGCCCATCGTCGGAATTTCGCGAATCATTTTCCAACCCGGATTATTGGTGTCCACCAAAAACATTGAGGTGCCTGCATGCGCGGATACCGACGTATCCGTACGCGCCATCACGATCGCGAATGCGGCACCCTGCGCGCCGGTGATGAACCACTTTTCGCCGTTGATGACCCAATCGCGTCCCTCTTGCACCGCGTGGGTTTGAATCAACGTCGGGTCGGAACCAGCCACGTCGCGTTCGGTCATCGCAAAGCAGGAGCGAATTTTCCCGTCGGCGAGTGGGCGAAAATATTTTTCAAGCTGTTCAGCATTCGCCGCATGCAGCAACAGATGCATATTGCCTTCGTCGGGCGCGGAGCAATTCAGCGCGAGCGGCGCAAGTGGACTCACGCCCAACTCTTGACTGACGAGCGCCATCCCCAGCGGACCCGCTGCCAGCCCGCCGAATTCGCGCGGCAGATGGGGCGTCCACAATCCCGCGGCGCGCGCCTTCTCGCGCAATTTTTTTAGAACCGGGTACTCGTCGAGATTTACGAATTCGTCCTCGCCCGTTTCGACAGGCAACACCTCGTCGCGCACAAACTCGGCGACGCGTCGGCGCAAGGAATCTAATTCGGGCGGAATGGTAAAGTCCATACAAGGATTGCAGAAATTATTCTAACTGTTATCAAAACACCTGTTTTGGACAGTGGTATGAATCAGTCTTTGGGAAGGGAGGCAGGCCAATCCCCGTTATTGGCGCCGTTTCCACCCACCTCGAAACCCCTCCCCGTTGTCGCGTCATAGATTATGTAATACCAACGGCGGGGCCACGGCTCTATACCATACATCAGAGAGGGCATAGGTCCTTGATCGGGTGCCTGAACCACAACGAGCCATACTTCTCGATCAGGATAGATGTCGCTGCTGTCGGAATGGAGATCCATCATTTTGAGGAACTGACCGTAGGTGAGAAAGTAGGAGCGCACCTTTGTGGGTTTGACGTTGGCTGTTGCCCAGCTCTCGACTTCGGCTTTGCTTAGATACGGTCCCCCGCTAGCTTTTAGCGCATCATCCAACATGGTCAATCGCTTGGTGCATGGGTCGAAATTCTCTATGTAAGGCATTGCTGTTGTGTTCAGCACCGGGCCGATGGCTGGGTTCTTGTTGCAACCGCCAGCTTGCGCCTGAATCACCACGGCCCCCCCGAGTAACAGAACTCCCAAGCCGAGAAGTAGTATGAGCCATTTAAGTCTAGCCATCGCAAGCTCCTTTCATCAACTGTTCCGAGGCTTCATGCTCACGACGTACTGTAAACCAATTGCATTAATCATTTCACACATTGGGATTCCCTTCATGCCTCCTCGTCGAGGAAGGAGGATCACTGATTGACGAATTTCAGAAACTCTGGCTCGATCTCGCGCGGTGTAATGCCGCCTTCAAAGCGTTGCGCGATCTTGCCGTCTTTGCCCACAAAGAACACCCAGGGCTCCGTCTCGAGATGCCATTCATTCATTGCGTCCGCTGGCGTGAAATTATGAAACTCTTTATAAACTTCGATGTGAATAAAGTTCGCTTTGTCTGGGAATTTCGCTTGCAGCAATTTCACCACTTCGAGACTCGGACCACAGGTGCGCGAGGTACAGAAAGCGGGTGTGGCGAAAAGAATCACCGTCGGCTTGCCGCTCGCGACCGCGTCGGCAATCGTCATCGTATGCAGGAGGTGATCATCTTCGACCGCCGAACAAATCTTGGTGCGGTCGCCGTCCACATCTTTCAGTATCGGATTTTTCGAGCGGGGCGCGGCGTCGCCAATATTTGGGACTGTATCCTTCGCCAATACCTCGAACCCCACGCGCGACACCTGCGCGGGCTGATTGGCTGGCTGCGCGTTCACTTCGACGCCCCACTTGCCCGGCTTGTCGAAAGTCGTGCGCGTGACGTACACGCCCGCTTCACCGAGATTGTCGCCAAAGTACGGCGCGTCGGCTTGACTCTTTTGTACCGCGTCGCCGGAATTCAGGTCGAAAAATTTTACTTGCACCGTCGCGTCCTTGACCGAGCGCCCATTCTCAATCAATCCAATCGCAAACCGATCCGGTCCGACGACGTGATGCGAGTTCGCGAGCACCACCTGAAAGCCCGGGGTTGATTGTAGAGCGTCGCCATTCGGCGCGAGTCCGACCGTCGGCTGCGGTGTAAAAATTGTGGTGGGCAGTGCCGCGGGCGCGCCGCCACAAGCGACCAGCGCAAGTGACAGCAACCACAATGCGACAAACAGCAGGAGTAAAATCCTTGCGGGAAA